>NZ_DBGCJQ010000063.1:0-8993 GCF_048354975.1 Massilistercora timonensis
CATCACAAGACCGGCTTCCTTTGCTTTGGCTACGATCTTCTTGGCACAGCCGTCCATGGAGTCAAAAGAGATGAAGTAGCCGCCTCTGGGAGCGATCCAGGAACCGATGCCCAGGCCGCCGATCTCGTTCTCCAGAGTCTCCAGAACAATGTCGAACTTGGGACGCATAATGTCCGCATGCTTCTTCATATGCTGTACCATGCCGTGGATATCCTTGAAGAACCGGGCGTGGCGCAGCTGGTTTACTTTGTCGTGGCCGATGGTCTGGATCTTCATCTGCTTGCGGATCTCAGCCAGGTTGGCGTCGGAAGCGCCAATGGCGGCGATACCGGAGCCGGGGAAGCTGATCTTGGAAGTAGAAGAGAACTTGTAGACCATATCCGGGTTCCCTTCCTTCTTGCATTCCATCAGGATCTCCAGGAGATAGTCCTGTTTATCCTCGTAGAGATGGTGGATGCCGTAAGCGTTGTCCCAGAAGATTCGGAAATCCTCTGCAGCCGGTTTCAGCTTGGCAAAGCGGTGTACAGTCTCGTCAGAGTAGGTGATTCCCTGGGGGTTGGAGTACTTGGGTACGCACCAGATCCCCTTAACAGCGGAATCATTGTTGACCAGTTCTTCTACCACATCCATATCCGGGCCTTCCATGGTCATGGGAACCGGGATCATCTCGATGCCGAAATATTCGGTGATCGAGAAGTGACGGTCATATCCCGGAACCGGACATAAGAATTTTACCTTGTCCAGCTTGCACCAGGGAGTGCTTCCCAGCACACCGTGGGTCATACAGCGGGAAACCGTATCAAACATTACATTTAAGCTGGAGTTTCCGAAGATCACGATGTTGTCCTTGGGAATCTCCATCATGTCGGCCAGAAGCTGCTTGGCCTCCTGGATACCGTCCAGGACTCCGTAGTTGCGGCAGTCTACTCCTTCCTCGCAGACCAGATTGGAATCGCTGGTAAGAACGTCCATCATGCCCATGGACAGGTTCAGCTGCTCTGTGGACGGCTTTCCTCTGGACATATCCAGCTTCAGGCCCTTGCCCTTTTCTTCCTCAAACTTTGCTTCCAGATCCGCTTTCAGTTCTAATAATTCTTCTTTCGACAATTCGCTGTATGGTGTCACGCTATCATCCTCCACTAAAATTTTCCTTATTACAATGATAACCAATTCCGGGAACAGAAATTTTGCCCGGCGTCATTTCACTATTTTACCACAAATTGAAGAATCGTCAATGCCTTCCTGCAAAAAACAAGAAAAATAAGGGCGGAATATTTAAAATATGTTCTGATTATGAAATATTTTGTTAAAAATAATGCAAAAATGATTTTGGGAAAAGTTTATGGTACAATGGGTGTAACTATTTCAAGGGCTGCGGGGTATTACTTATGAAGAGAGAGGAAGAGGCGGAGAGAAAAGCGCCGGATCCTGTCCGGGCGCTGGAGCGCTATGGCGATATGGTATACCGGATCGCCCTGCTCCATATGAAGAACCAAAGTGATGCGGAAGACGTGTTTCAGGATGTATTCCTGCGGCTGGTCCGGTATGCGGAGACCATCGAGGGGGAGGAGCATTTGAAGCACTGGCTGATCCGTGTTACCGTCAATTGTTGTAAGAAGCAGTTTGCCAGCAGCTATCGGAGACGGACAGTTCCCATGGACCGGGAGGACCGGGCGGAATTGTCCTATGAGATGCCCCTGGGAGAAGGGAGTGTCTGGGAGACGGTGGGACGGCTGCCGGAGAGTTACCGGGATGTGATCCATCTCTTCTACTATGAACAGTATTCTGTGCGGGAGATCGGAGAGATCCTGGAGCTTACGGAAGGCGCGGTGAAGACCAGACTGTCCCGGGCGCGGGACATGCTGCGGGAGCAGCTGGAAGGGGAGAGGTGAGGATGGAAAGACAGCGGGAAGATAAATGGGAAAGCTCTTATCGAAGAGAAGCAGATGCCATCCACGTGCCGGAGGCGCTGATGGAGAAGACCCGGCAGGCAATGGAGCGGGCCATGGCGGAGGAAGCCGGCGCTCCACAGCCGGAAAATATGCGAAAAAACGGTGGAAAGCGAACATCCCGCAAAAAGACGGCGGGGATCCTGGCAGCGGCAGCCTGTGTGTGCCTGGTATTCCTGGGAAGTTATCTGATCTATGGAAGCCGGCAGGCCGGCGATCTTCATGTGATCCAGATGACAGCCAGCCAGGATAACTGGGACCTGGGGGTTAATCTTGGTGTGACCGGAACGTCGGGAGAGGAAGCCGGGATCTGGTTTCGGAGTGTTCCCTCGGAGGCATTTCTCCCGGAAGAATTGTGGCAGGGAGAGGCAAGCCGGGTGGACGGCCGGGAGGTCCACATTGGTTATGATAAGGAGCAGGAACTCTGGTGCGCAGCCTGGGAGGATGACGGAACTTATTACTATGCGGAAGCCGGAGAGATGGAAGAGAAGGATTTCCTGAAAGAATTGAAAAAAATCTGGAACAGTCTGTAACCTTTTGCCAAGCTGGGCGGTATTCTTAGTAGAAACCGAAAAAAGGGAGGACGTGCACATGGGAGGAAAAAGGACGATAGCCCTGATCCTGGCCTTGTCCCTTCTGGCTTCCGGCTGCGGGAGCGGGGCAGGAGAACAGCGGGATGAAGAAAAGATCACGGCACAGAAGCTGGCCCAGAGCGTGCGGGAGAAATATGCGGACGAAGAGGCCTGCGAATATGAGGAAGCCATTCAGGATATCGGGCGTGACGAGCATCTGAAGCTGCAGATGGGATTCGATATCATGGACGCGGGATTTGATGAGTATACTCAGATCGCGGCAGTATATCAGGATCCGGAGCTGACTCAGCGGGTGGGAACCCATTATGAGTGGGATGAAGAATCCCAGGTGATGGAGATCACGCCGCCTAAGTGGAGCGCCGGCGGGATCAGCAGTTCCCAGCTGGATCCGGATGTCCCGGGAAATGAACCGGGAGCGCTGGAGCTTTTTGACAAGGGGGAGCTTAAGGACTGGGGCAACCTGCCTCAGTATTATCTGGCGGAGTATGTGGACCGGGAAACCGGAGAGAAGCTTCAAAAACCCCGGGTGACGGTGGTGACTGTGAAGCGTGAAGTAAGCCAGGCGCCCCGGGTGACGGTATCCCTGGACGATGACGGACTTCCGGTATTTTCCTGGCAGAAGATCAAGGACGCGGACCGTTATTATATTATGGAGCTTAATTACGATCCGGAGTCGGGATACACAGGCGCAGGCTGGGTGCTGGGAGAGACTGATGAGACCAGCTGGAAGCCGGAGTCGGCGGCGCATTTGCGGACATTTTCCGTATCTGAAGCGGAGCGGGCGGAAGATTATAACATTGAACAGTACGGGGAGGGGACAGACCCCATTTACAGGGAAGAGACTTATGAGACATACTACTGTGTGATCGCGGCGTCGGATACCGGGACTTCTGCGGTGAGCAATACCTTCCCGGAGCAGGAGATCGCCAGAAGAGTGCCCTATATGGAAGAGACCGGCATGAGCCTGGAGAAGGAAGGTTCCAATTACGCCGACGGGTTTGGTAACATGCCTTCCTACAAATGGGTGACCATGTGCGACGGGACTTTGGTACAGAAGCTGATCAATTATCATTTTGATCAGGCAGAGAAGGTTACCGAGCAGTGGGGGGAGTACGAGAAAGAAGACATGTCTGACTTAAAGCTTACAGACGTGGACATCGTCAAAGTACCCTACACCATTGACGGCACCGGATTTACCGGGGTGGTGAAGGTCCAGAATTTCTCCGGAGATACCTGGAAGGAAGATCTGAAAGCCATTGAGGAGCGCCAGGAGGATCTCAGGAACCGTGCGGGGACCAGGGATCTGGAGATGAAAGAAGAAGGCGAGGAAGAAGAGGAAGAAGAACAGGAAGAAGCGGACGGGGCTTCAGAAGAGGTTTACCAGACTGAATATAAGATCACGGCCAACAGCGCGTTAAGCGAATATCTGGCAGCCAGCATGCTGACAGGGACGGCTATGATCGACCTGAGCGATTTCCCGGAGAGCGCAGACCGGCAGTATCTTTCCGACGCCTGGATGGAAGCTGTATATCAGAACCCTATGATCCTGGGCGTTCAGGGGGCGGCCATTTCCACAGACGGGAAGACCATGCTGGTGGAATATGATACCAGTCCGGAAGTGATGGAAGAAAAGCAAAAAGAGATCGCGGCGGAAGTAGACCGGGTGGTGGACAAGATCATCCGGGAGGATATGACGGAGCTGGAGAAAGAACTGGCTATCAATCAGTATCTCTGCGATACAGCGGAATACGACATGGAAGCCCTGGAGAATGCGGAAAAGAACCAGTTCCAGACGGTGGATGAAGAATTCTGTGACGCATTTACCCCCTATGGAGTCCTGCTGAACGGCCTGGGCGTGTGCGCCAGCTATTCCGGGGCATTCAAGCTTCTGGCGGAAGCGGCGGGTCTGGAATGTATCGTGGTGACAGGGAATCTGGAAGGTGACCTCCCTCATGCCTGGAACAAAGTGAAGGTAGACGGCGAATGGCAGATCGTAGATTCTACAAATAACGACAACGAGCTGATCTTTAACGCGTTGATGAATCTGCCGGACAGGGCGGCGCAGAAGGTGCTGGTGGAGGACGATCGGTTTGTGCTGGACACAAAGCTTGGCGATTACAGCGCTCCTACAGACGAGAAGGAATACTACCGGCTGGAGGACAAGTATTTTGAGAAGGATAAGATCGCTGCCTCCCTGGCCGGGGACCTGAAGACGGAGGAGTGTACAGCGCTTCGCACAGACTATGACCTGAATGATCAGGAATTTCAGACGATCGCCAGGGAAGTGGTGGAGAATTTCGAGGGAAGCGAACTGTCAGGATATTACTGGATGGGCGTGATCTACCTGGAAGGACGATAAAAATAAAAAAATAAATTTATATAAGGAGGAAGAAACTATGAAAAAGAGGATCGTATTGTTACTGAGTGTAGGCCTGATGGCTGCGTGGCTGTGGGGCTGCGGCGGACAGGAGGCAGAAGAGCCTCAGGAGCCTGCGGCAGAAGAGACGACGGAAGAAGAGGAAGCGGAGCCTGTCGAGGAAGAGACGGAAGAAGCAGAAGAGGAGACCGCCCAGGAGGCGGCGCCTGCCGGAGATATCAAACCGGTAGAAACCACCATAGACTCCCCGGCAAAGCTGGGCGATTGGGTGGAAACCAAGAGATATTCCGCAGAGGACAGCCAGTATCACACGGTGTACTACCGGATCACGGACATTGTGAGAGGCGCGCAGGATGAGGTGGACGCTTACAATGCTTCCGACAGCTTTGTGAAGCTGGAGAATCTGGATAACGACGATCTGGAGTACTGCATGCTGACTTATGAAGTATATTTCCCGGAAGATTTCCCACAGGCAGATTACGGGATCACTTCGGTAGATATGGACTTTGGCATTGAGAATCCGGACGGCGGCGGTATTGAGAAGGACGGCGTAGCCTACATCGGCCTGTCCAGCGTATGGGATATCTCAGAAGCGCCGGAGATCAATGAATTCTATGCGGGAGATACCTTTACAGAGGGCAAGGCGATCTTCGCCATGGTGAAAGATGTGTCCGGTTATGTGGTAGAGTCTTCCTATCCGGATGAAAATGATGAAATGGTTTACTCATACGTAGAAGGAAAATAAAGCGAAAGACACCGGGAGGGAGAGACAATGAAGGAAAAGAAGCTGAGTGTGCTGTTTGCAATAGTTCTGATTTTGTCGCTGGCGGCAGCAGGGTGCGGGAAAAAGGCAACGCCGGAGAATCTGTTGGAAGATGTTGGGAAAAACCTTGCAAAAGTGGAATCCGTATCCGGAGATATGAATATGTCTTTCTCGGTTTCACTGAATGGAGAGACGGTGGGAACCGGAATGGAGTTAAGTCTCAAGGCCACTGCGGATCCCCGGGCCACCCATATGAGCGGGCCGGTGACCATGCAGATGTCCGGAGAAGAGTACCAGGCGGATGTGGAGCTCTACGCAGTAGAAGAGGACGGAGAGCTGGCGACCTATTCCGGAATGAGCGGCGCCTGGAGCCGCAGCACGCAGGAGATGTCAGAGGATGTGATGAATACAGGCACCTATGAGAAGCTGGCAGAATCTGCGGATTCCTTCAAACTGTCAGAGGATCTTGCCGAGGTGAACGGGCAGGAGTGCTTTGAACTGAAGGGGAATGTGGAAGGCGAACTTCTGGAGGAGCTGATGGGGGAAGAACTGATGGCGGCCAATGACGGCAAGACCGACCTTCCCACAGAGGATCAGATAGAAGGAGCCAGTCTTCCCTGCACGATCCTGATCTACAGAGACACTATCCTCCCGGCAAAGATTTCCATAGATATGGATGATATTATGCAGGAGACGTATGCGTCCTTTGGGGATTCTGCTGAGGCGGAAGGCTCGGTGGAGATCACCTACAGTGAGTATGATAAGGTAGAAAAGATCCGTGTGCCGGATCAGGTCCTGAATGCAGTGGGAGAGCCTGCAAAAGCAGAAGGCGATGATAAGGAAAAGGAGCAGCCTGAGAAGAAGAGCGATACAAAAGCGGCGGCCGGACTGGGAGACAACTGGGATAGCTATACAGTCCAGATCAACGGGAAGGTCTTAAGCCTGCCATTCGATTACTCTGAGCTGGAAGGGCTTGGCTTCGTTCTGGATGAAAGCATTACACCAAAAGATTTCATCGTGAATCCGGGAGAAAGTAAATATACGAGCCTGGTGACCAGCGATCAGGAATACCTGACCGTAGAACTGTTCAACGATTCCGGGGAAGCCTGTGAGGTTACCAAGTGTAAGGTGGGAAGCATAGGGACAGACGCCTACAGTGACGGGGGAAGTGTTGATGTTGTGTTCCCCGGCGGGATCAAAGCAGGAGATTCAAAGGAGAAAGTGCTGGAAGTCTACGGAGAGCCCACAGACCAGTATGAAGACGAGAATTTTCACATGTATACCTGGTATGACAAAAACGGCAGCTATACAGACCGCTGCCAGGTAGATTTCGATGCAGAAGAAGGCAACGCCATGTTTCTGACGCTGTCATGCCATAATTAATTCAAAAAGGGACAGGGTATTTTCAATCTGGGACGTGGTATTTTTAAAAATACCACGTCCCCAATATATGATCCAGGATCACGAAGGCCAGTTCTTCTTTGGACATAATGGGAAGGCTGGTCTCCTGGTCTTTTGTGATCAGCGTCACTACATTGGTGTCGGTCTCGAAGCCGGCGCCCGGGACTTTCAGGTTGTTGGCGATGATCATATCCAGATGTTTTTTCTCTAATTTCTTCCTGGAGTTCTCCAGCAGATGTTCAGTTTCCATAGAAAAACCGCATAAGAACTGGCCGTCTTTTTTGTGCTCGCCAAGATATCCAAGGATATCGTCGGTGCGCTCCATGGCGATGGACAGATCCTGGTCGGATTTTTTCACTTTTTCGTCGGACACTTCCCTGGGCCGGTAATCGGCCACAGCGGCCGCCTTGATGATGAGATCCGCCTTCTGGCTTCTGGAGGTGACGGCCTCAAACATCTCCCGGGCGGTGGTGACGGGGATTACCTGGGTGAACAAAGGCGCCTCCAGGGAGGTGGGTCCGGTGACCAGGGTGACGTCAGCGCCCCGCATGCTGCAGGCTCTGGCCAGGCTGTACCCCATCTTGCCGGAGGAGTGATTGGTGATGTAGCGCACGGGATCGATGGATTCCCGGGTGGGGCCGGCGGTAATAAGGACCTTTTTGCCAATCATGTCTTTTGCGTGGCCGCAGGCCATATTCAGATACTGGAAGAGAACTTCCGGTTCGGGCATCTTACCGGCGCCTACATCCCCGCAGGCCAGCCGCCCGCTGGCGGGAGCGGCGATGGTAAAGCCGTATCTCTCCAGTGTGGCAAGATTGTCCTGGGTGATGGGGTTCTCGTACATTTTGGTATTCATTGCCGGCGCTACGATCTTGGGTGCTTCGCTGGCCAGGATGGTGGTGGTCAGCATGTCGTCCGCAATGCCGTGGGCCAGCTTGGCGATCACATTGGCGGTAGCCGGAGCCACCAGGATGGCGTCCGCCGCCTGGGCCAGGGAAATGTGCTGCACCTGGAATTCAAAATTCCGGTCAAAGGTATCGGTGATACATTTGTGCCCGGTAAGGGTCTCGAAGGTGATGGGGTTGATAAAGTTCACGGCGTGCTCCGTCATGATCACCCGGACATCCGCTCCTGCTTTTATAAGCATGCTGGCAAGGGCGGCGCTTTTGTAGGCGGCGATCCCGCCGGTCACTCCAAGAAGAATGGTTTTATCTTTTAACATAGAGTATGCTTCCTTTCCTGAAAACAGATTTCTTGTGATCTCTAAATTCCACTATAACCTGTTTATCCTTATCTTGCAAGGGGAATCAAGGGGTGCTATAATGTTCCCGGAATTGTATTGTATCCTGCGAAAGGCAGGAATGATAACAAGGAGGAATTGAATAATGAAGACGAAGAAACACGACACACGTTGGATGGTCAGTGTTGCACTTATGGCAGCCATCGTCATCGTGCTGGCGAACACACCGCTTGGCATGATCCAGCTGCCGGTCATTAAGGCGACAACTGTACACATTCCGGTCATTCTCGGAGCGATCCTTCTGGGTCCGTCGGCAGGGGCGATCCTGGGAGGGGTGTTTGGCATTTGTTCTCTGGTGAGCAATACCATGGCGCCCACCCTTCTGTCCTTTGCGTTCTCGCCCTTTATGAGCACCACCGGGATCCCCGGGGCGCTGAAGGCCATCTGGATCTCTGTGGGCTGCAGAGTGCTGATCGGACTTGCGTCGGGATGGCTGTGGAAGCTTCTGGAGCGGCTGAAGGTGAACCAGAACATCAGCCTTTTGCTTACTGGATTCGTGGGATCCATGGTCAATACCGTGACAGTGATGGGAAGCATTTATTTCTTATTTGCCCAGCAGTATGCTCAGGCAAGAGAAGTGGGTGTTACGGCTGTGTGGGGCCTGATCATG
>NZ_DBGCJQ010000064.1:0-51159 GCF_048354975.1 Massilistercora timonensis
GAATAACGGTGTGTGGAGGAAGGGGCTGTCCATCTCGGAGAGCGGGATCAACGTGGCGCCCACCATCTATCTGGAGGAGTATTATCAGCAGTTTCAGAAAGGGGCCACCGTGGAGAAGATCACGGAGGACATCCTGGAGCTCTATGGGGAGCTGCGGTTTCAAAAGCCCTGGTATCCGGAAGAACTCAATGTGTACCAGCAGGTGCGGGAGAAAATCGTCTACCGTCTGATCCACAGAGAGCGGAACCGGGAACTGCTGGAGCAGGTCCCCTATATGCCCTGGCAGGATCTTGCCATTGTGTTCGTGGTCCTTCTGGAGGCAGGGGAGAAGGGGAGCGCTTCTATGATGATCTGCAGGGATCAGCTTGCAAGGTGGGGAGTCACCCGGGAGGAGGTGTACCGGCAGGCCTGTGAGAATACCTGGCGGCTTCTTCCGGTGGATTTCCGGTCCATGGGGGCGGTGATGGAAGACGCCCTGTTTCTTCCTTCCCTGGACGAGGTGCTGAAGCTCTATGTGCTGACCAACCGGTGGAAAAACTACGGGGCAGCGGCAGCGCTCTATGAGGGGCAGCTCCAGGCGGTGGGAGAGATGTTCGGGGAAAATTTCTATCTCATCCCAAGCAGTGTCCACGAGATGCTGATCCTTCCGGAATCCCGGGTGCCAAAGCGGGAGGAACTGGACGAGATGATCCAAGAGATCAATGAGATCGCGGTGGCCCCGGAGGAAGTGCTGGGGGACCGGGCCTATTATTACGACCGGGACAAAGGGGAACTTTGCTGAGATTTTTCTTTACTTTATCCGGAATATGTGGTAGTATAACTAAGGCGGTTTTAAAAGCCGCCATACGCACCCGTAGCTCAGGGGATAGAGCACCGCCCTCCGGAGGCGGGAGCGGCGGTTCGAATCCGCCCGGGTGTGTACCTTTAAAAAAGTGTATCGTGTGTGGAGGTAGTCTTATGAAGGAAAGACAGGAAGGCTGCCGTACACGCCGGACAAGTACCTGCAGAAGCCGTGTGATCACGGCTTGTTTGGTTCTTGCGCTGGCAGTCGGGGTGGCAGGTTTTTGTCTTACCGAGGAAGAAGCACAGAAGGTACAAAGGACAGGCTGTATTGAGGCTGAGAAGATCCGGATCCCGGGAAGGGAGACCATGGTCTTAAATCCCCTGCGGGAGGAGACGGCGGATTCCAGGCTTGGCAGCGCTGTGAAGAACTACTACGAAGGACTTGCAAAAGAGACGGATTTTACAGAAGGCTATGAGGATATCCGGGCCTGTGTGAAAGACGGGGCATACAAAGATACATATGTGGTGTTTGCCAGATATGAAATGAAGATCAAAGATATCTACACCAAGGTGCCGGGGCTGGAGACGCTGTATGTGGAGGAAGACCACAAAAGCGGGGAGTTCCGGATCTTGACGGAACATCTGGACGAGGATACCAAGGATTATATACAGACGGTGGCCGGACATGAGGATGTAAGAGAACTGCTGGCGCAGATGGAAGAGGAGTATCAGGAGGCCCTTGCCTCGGACGCACTTCTTAAGGAATCGCTGGAAGATCTTAAGAAGGCCTATGAAGGGTCCGCTGCCGGAGAGTAAAGAAAAGAGAGAGGATCAGGTCCTGTGAAGGGTCTGATCCTTTTTGCGAGACAGGAAGGAGGAAGCGCATGGGATACAGGCAGGCATTTCGAAAAGCATTTCCCTATACCATACCGGTGCTGACCGGTTATCTTTTTATCGGCATCGCTTTTGGGGTGATGTTCGCGGAGAAGGGGTATTCTTTTCTGTGGGCGGTGTTGATGAGCCTTCTGGTCTATGCGGGATCCGGCCAGTATCTGGCGGTGAATTTCTTTGCTCCCGGGGTGTCCATCCTCCAGGTGGTGTTCCTGACGCTGATGGTGAATATCCGGCATATTTTCTACGGGATCTCTCTTCTGGAGAAGTTCCACAGTATGGGGCCGAAGCGCTGGTATATGATCTTCGGACTGACGGATGAGACCTATTCCCTTCTGTGCACCACCAGGGTTCCGGAAGGAGTGGAGGAGGACAAGTTCCTCTTTGCCATCTCTATCATGAACCAGTCCTACTGGGTGGTGGGATCTGCCATCGGCGGCCTGGCAGGCGCCATGCTTCCCATCAATTCAGAGGGGATCGATTTCGCCATGACTGCGCTTTTCGTGGTGATCTTTGTGGAGCAGTGGATGGATCAAAAGAACCGGATCCCGGAGATGGTGGGTGTGGCGGCGGCCTTCCTCTGTCTGCAGATATTCGGGGAGGACGGATTTGTGCTGCCCTCCATGATCCTGATCATACTGGTCCTGTTTGTGGCCAGGACCAGGCTGGAAAGGCAGGTGACGAAGGAATGCCGGTAAGTGTGGGGATGTCCCTTCTTATTATCCTTGCGGTGGCGCTGACAACATTTGCCACCCGGGTGGTTCCCTTTCTGATCTTTCCCAAGGGGAAGGAAATCCCGCCGGTGATCCAGTATCTGGGACGGGTCCTGACCCCGGCGGTGATCGGGCTTCTGGTAGTCTACTGCCTCAGGCAGACGCCTGTGATGGAAGCGCCCCACGGGATCCCGGAGGGGATCGCGGTGGCGGTGACGGCGCTGCTCCATGTGTGGAAGCGGAATAATCTTCTGAGCATCGGCGTGGGCACCGTGCTGTATATGGTGTTGGTGCAGGCAGTGTTTTAATGGTTTTGTCATGGTTTTATCACAGTTTGAACACATTTAGTGATTAGACTATACCCTGTAAAGAGAAAAACCATAAGATACCAGCCATGAAAGGAGACCTTATTATGGATCAACAATATACTTACTACACACCAGACCAGAATGGATCACAGAATCCTTACAGAGAGCCGGAGAAGAAACCGGAGAAAAAGAAAAAAGGAGCTCCCAGATGGGTGAAAGTAGCCTGCCTGGGCCTGATCTTCGGTCTGGTTGCAAGCGCTGCCTTCCAGACCAGCAACCTGGTGTTTGGAAGATTCCTGGGAAATTCAGACACAGCTTCTGCGGAGAAGACGGTGGAGAGCGCCAGGCTGACTACCAGCTCCGGTGGCACCGCTCAGTCGGATGTGGCCAAGATCGCTCAGAACGCCATGCCCTCAGTGGTATCCATCACCAATATGAGCGTTCAGCAGGTGCAGAATTTCTTCGGCGGCGTGCAGGAGCAGGAGATGAAGAGCGCAGGTTCCGGGATCATCATTTCCCAGACAGATTCCGAGCTTCTTATTGTCACCAATAACCACGTAGTGGAGGGAAGCGACACTCTGACGGTGACCTTTGCGGATGAAGAGAGTGTGGAGGCCAACATCAAGGGAACCGACGCGTCCAAGGACCTGGCAGTGATCGCGGTAGACTTAAAGGATATCAAGGATTCCACTAGGGACGCCATTGCGGTGGCTCAGATGGGAGATTCGGATAAGATCCAGGTGGGTGAACAGGCGGTAGCCATTGGAAATGCCCTGGGATACGGGCAGTCTGTGACGACAGGGATCATCTCCGCTACAGGGAGATCTCTGGACGGATTTGATATCGGGCTTCTGCAGACCGATGCAGCCATCAACCCGGGCAACAGCGGCGGTGCGCTTCTCAATGCCAACGGCGAGGTGATCGGCATCAATACGGCCAAGGCTTCCAGTACAGAGGTAGAAGGTATGGGATACGCCATCCCCATCTCGGAGGTCAGCGACGTGATCACCAATCTGATGAACCAGGATACCAAGAAGAAGGTATCGGAAGAAGAACAGGGATTCCTGGGGATCGAGGGCGTGGATGTGACCTCTGACAGCGCTCAGATGTACGGGATGCCGGAAGGTGTCTATGTATCCGGTGTGATCAAAGGCGGCGGAGCTGAGAAAGCCGGGATCACCAAGGGATCTGTGATCACCGGGCTTAACGGCACTACCATCGACAGTATGACCACCCTGCAGGAACAGCTGCAGTATTACGCGGCCGGGACGAAAGTGAAACTGACCCTTCAGGTACCCGGAAGCGGCGGAAACTATAAGGAGCAGACGGTGGAGGTGACTCTGGGAAAGAACACCCAGTAAGGATTTCCTTAAAAAATATGCCTTTTTCTGTAGAATTTTTGCCTTTTTTGTCCGAGTGTAGTATAATCGGGATAGAATTTCCATGAGGAGGAGGCATAAGATACCAATGAAGTGTCCGATCTGCGGACAGCAGTTAAGACCGGGAAAGAAAGATCCCAATTATCTGCTGTGCTACAATTGCAAGAAAAAGTTCAAAGCGCCGGCTGCCAAAGCAGAGCAGGAGGAGCGCGAGGAACAGAAGTATTCGAATATCCCGCCCAGGCATGTGCGCCAGAAACGGGAGACAGAGATGCGCAAAGCATATGACGAGCTGCTTTCCATCGATGATGGCAAGAGCCGGAAGAAGAAAGCCCAGTCCCAGCCCAAGAAGGCCCGGCGCAGGGCGGACTATGAGGATAATCTTTATGATGATTACTACGAGGAGGAGAAGCTCTCCAAGGCTCCGGTGATCATCCTGGGGATTGCCATTGTAGTGGTGGCGGCAGTGATCGTATATATGCTGATCCGGTAAGAGGTTAAGAAAAGAACAGGAGATGGATGAGAAGATCCATCTCCTGTTTTTTGCCTTAGCGGCAGCCTTTGTTGTCGAATTCCGGATTGAAGGCGTAGAAATTTCTACTGTCCAGCTTCTCCTGCACCAGCCGCAGGCCTTCGCCGAACCGCTGGTAGTGGACGATCTCCCGTTCCCGCAGGAAGCGGATGGGGTCGCAGACTTCCGGGTCTTTCACCAGACGGAGAATGTTGTCGTAGGTGGTCCGGGCTTTCTGTTCTGCCGCCAGGTCTTCGTTAAGATCTGTGATGGGATCGCCTTTGGACTGAAAGTAGGTGGCGGTCCAGGGGGTCCCTGCCGCGGCCTGAGGCCAGAGGCCCAGGGTGTGGTCCACATAGTATTTGTCAAAGCCGTATTTCTCAATCTCCTCGGGGGTCAGGTCCTTGGTCAGCTGGTAGACGATGGCGCAGATCATCTCCATGTGGGCCAGTTCTTTATCCCGTTTTTGTTGGAAATGATAAAAAGCCCCTAGATACGCGGGATCCGGGGCTTTATTGTCAGCTCAAAGGAGGCCTTTCCAGCTTCCCCCTTCTTATTCCGGATGGTCTTCCGGTATTCCACACTTTCGATCAGCAGCTTCAGGGCCTTGTTGCGATCCGGGACGTCGAGATCCCAGTAGCACCCAAGCAGATTCCGGCAGGATGGGAGGAAAGATGTGATGTTAGCCTGTATTTTCTTCTCTGAGGCCAGTTCTTCTTCCAGGCGAGCAATTCCTGCCTGGGATTCCTGCAATCGATCCTGGAGGCGCCTGGACCGCTCAAGGAAGGTTTCTGAGTCATAGATTCCCTGCTCCAGGAGGTCATATAATTTAGATTTCTGATTCTCCAGCGCTTCATGCTCCTGCCGGGCGGTAGAGAGCAGCACTTCCAGTTCCGGCACCCGGCTTTCTGAGAGCGTTTCTGTCAGCTCATAACCCTTTACCCAATCCTCCAGGGCGCTGATCAGCTCCCGTTCTACCAGATCAAGAGGGCTGCCGACCGTGGGACAGCCATCTGTCTTGCACATCAGCATATCATACGCGGCGCCATTTTTGATCCCTGGTTTCGTGGCCGGGCGTCGCTGCATGCGCTTTTTGCATTCCGCGCAGATCACCAGTCCAGCCAGCGGGCTTTTGACCCCGTAGGACTCCGGCGGTTTTGGTGTTCCCCGACCAATGTAGGACTGAGCCTCTTTGTAGATCCGGTGATCTATAAGAGCCTTGTGCCGGCCATCGTAGACTGCATAGTCTTCTGACCGGGGGCGGGTTTTAATTGGAAGGCCGTTTTCTACCGCAGGGACGATCTTCCGCCGGCCGATCGCAACCAGCCCATCATAAGCCGGGTTGCTAAGAATGTCCCGGATGGTGCTATCTGTCCAGGCAGGCCCTTTTCGCGGGTGGATCCCCTGGCGGTTCAGGTACTTCCGGATCATTGACACGCCCCGGCGGTCCGGTCCGGTGAAGAGAGAGTAGATCAGTCGGACGATCGGAGCTTCCTGGTCATCCGGTTCCAGGGTCCAGCCCTTTTCGTTCTGCAGTTTCGTCCGCCTGAAGCCATATGGGGCGGTGTTGAACGGCCATTTTCCTTCCTTTGCGGCGGCGTACCGGCCGGCCTGCATTCTGCGCTTGATTGTTTTATATTCCCGCCGGCTCATGAAGAGCCCAAACTCAAAATACTCTTCGTCGAATTCGTCGGATGGATCATAGGTCTTTTGGGGAGTGATTATGTAGGTGTTAGAGTACTGGAATGCCCGCTGCACCGTCCCCTGGTCGATAGTGTCGCCCCGGGCCAGACGTTCGATCTCCATTACCAAGACGCCTTCCCACATACCGCTTTCAACCTCTCGGAGCACCTGTTGCATGACCGGCCGGGCGGCAATGGTTTCCCCGGATACGATCTCCCGGTAAATCTTTCCAATGATGAGGTTTTTCTGTTTTGCCAGGGCCAGGAGGATTCTTTCATGCCGGGCCAGAGTCTCTCCCTGGCCGGCCTGTTCCGCCTCCAGGTCCTTCCGAGACTTCCGCAGATAGATACAGTATGCCATGTTATCATCTCCTCTTGTATTGTATGAGAAAAAAGGGTACAAAAATAACAGCCAGCGGGAACGTGAGTTCCGCTTGCGCTGTCTCCCGGGAAATGATACACTATATTGTGAAGAGTGTGCTTCTTGGCGTATCATTGCCCGGGAGTGCCTGACCGTCCTGGTGCTGCAACACTGGGGCGGTTTTTAATTATTGAACAGATATATCAATTGTAAATGGTGAAAATTCTAATTCCCAATTATCGCTATACCCCTCAGCATATATTTGGAACCCAGCTGAACTATCTATTGCCGGGAATACCAAGACGCCGGAAGAAGTTGCATTTGGTAGAATTTCATATGACAATTCTGGATATTCGCCTTCATAACTAGACATTGAAGACACGTCCTGAGAAATTTGCTGTCCGTTTTGCGTAATTTTTATATCGTACACACTGAAGCTAAACTTATCCGAAGAAGCATTGGTTTCCGTTAAATATATTCGTGTCTCCTTCTCAGCAAATTCAATCTTATCAACTTTCAATGATATCCCATTTTGTTCACTCACAGCGTTTTCCGGGGTGATTTCTTTTATCGTGGGTACAACAGCCTCCATGTAGGATTGCTTTTCGATTGAAATTGCGTCAATTTGTGGGCATTCTATGGTTGTGCCAAAAGCGTTTGTTCCTTCAAAGGTTCCTGTAATTCTTCCGTCGACCACAACATAGTCATCAACGTTAAAATCCTCTTCAGGACTTTCCATTCCAAATACAAAGTCATTTGTGCTATTCTGCACGTCATGCCAAGCCTGGTATGCAACATAGTCATCCGCAGTATCTGGTCCGTTAAAGATTTTTCCGGAAAGTTTTACATATTTCCCTTTGTAGTTGTCTGGATCAGAAAATAGATTCGCGATTTCTGATTCTGAAAGATACTCTTTCTTATCATTTTCTGATTCCGATCCACCATTGTCACCACCACAAGCTATCAACCCAACGGACATCAGGCAGACCATCACAATAGCCACAATTCTCTTTTTCATAATAGTTCCTCCTCATTTTCTCATTGGCTTACATTGAGATCTATATAATCGCTTCAGCGGTTATACCACTTTTCCTACGGCCAGGTGCGGGATAAACATGATATAATAATTGTTTACCATTACCCCAATGCCATACTTGCTTCGATACGCCTCTATACATTCAGTCAGACACTCTTCAGTTACCTCCAGATACTCCGCAATTTCATAACCGTTTCGACATCCGGCCTCATAAGCCCTGACCAGACCGGTCAGCCCGATCAGCTTGTTGAAGCCCCAAAGTCTTGCCTGGCGTTCTTGTTTCCGGTTGCCGGAATCGGACATGTCCAAAATATTCCCAACGCTGGTGTGATGATGGCCAAGCTCCTCAGCCAAAACACACATCCTTTCGGCCGTTGTATCTACGCATGTATTGATGGCAACATTGCCATCCGTATAGTATCCCTTCAGGTTGTCTTCTCCCAGGTAATAGTCGTAGACTGTCACCTGATCATCAAAGGCTTCCTGCTCTAATCGTTCCAGTTTATTCACAGTAATCCCTCCATAATAAAATAATATCAGAAGAGGTGTACAATAAACCGGACTTACTTGTCGCCTTCCTGTTTAATGAATTTTGCGAAGGCTTCTATTCTGTCGAGTTGCTCTTCTGTATACTCAGTTCCGTCAAAATGAGCCGCCCGAGTGTGAAGTGCTGATTCTGCGGAAGGACCATATCCAAAAGTGCCGAGGACGTCAGAAACTCCATATGCTTTACACATTACAAGCAAAGCGCCTGGGGTCGGCTGACTATTATTGTTTTCCCAACTATATATAGTAGACTCTGACGCTTTAAATCCTTTAGCCGTTAACAGATCAGAAATTTCTTTGACCGATATCCCTGCAGCATTTCTACATTGTTTTAAAGTCTTCCCTATGTTGTTCGGCATATTCACTACCTCCTTTAGACCAAGAATATCATAAGATTTTTAACACGTCAATAAAATTTCACAAGAAACTCATAAAACGTATTGACACCACAAGAAACTCATGATATTTTAATAATGTCATTAGAAACTTGTGAAAAGAGGTGATAAATTTGGACATTCCAACAAGAAACTTAGGAAGGTATGTTCGAGATAAAGGTTTTAATTTATCTGAACTATCGAGAAAGACAGGGGTTCCCTACATGGCTCTTTATGACAGTCTTATTAACGAAAAACGGGACAGAAGTTTGAGAGTAGATGAGTACCTAAAAGTATGCAGTCATCTCGAATTAGATCCAATGGACTTCGCAGAGGATCCGGAAGAGAAAGGAGCATGATGGGAAATGGTAATTTCTGATAAGGAGTACAGAGAAATCCAGATTGTTACTAATGCTGGTGAACTGATTGCGAGTATCACGGACGCGGATGTTCTCGAAAAGGATGGGTACAAAGTCGTATGTGTGCCGGTTGAAAATTAACCGAGGTTATTGTTACGAGCTTTATCAGGATTAGAAACTGGTGTTGGAACACCATTGATATTTCTAACATGATAATTTTCGTAGTTTCCTTGTTTGATCTGGTTTACAAATTGATTACGAGTCATATCGGCGCCGGTGAAATTATCGTGAAATCGTTCGTTCCGTCCTGTGTTTGATTCGCGAGTTACAGTGATACGTGGAGGCATACACATCATCCTTTCTATGCGGCACACATACCAACTTTGCAAACTTAGGATAGCACTAAATTTTTTTAACGTCAAGCAAAAAACACAATATACGGAAGAACAAATGGAGTGGAAATACAATATATTGATATTTCGATATAAATATATTGAAATGCTACGAGATAAGCGAGGTGAGGAAATTGACTATCAAAGAATGCAACGAACCATTTGTGACAGGATTTAGAAGGATTATAACGTCAAAAGGTCTAAAAAATGTTTATGTCGCTGAACAATCTGGATTTTCTCCGCAAGAACTTAGTGACATGCTCAACGGAAGGCGATTGATTAAAGCTTGTGACATTCCCAAATTAGCTAAAGGCCTTGGCGTGAAAGAGAGTGAAATCTACGAAGCTGGAAAGAGAGGAGAGTGATGAAGAGTGAATGTAAGAAAGCTTGACAGCGTATCAAGGGAAGAACAGAGGGCGATTTTAAGCAACCTCATTTCCAGGTGTATGATCGAGAATCATATGACTTTAGAAAATTTGGATGAGGCGTGCGAAAGCGTGAGGGAAATCTACAGAAAGAACGCCACGATAAAAGGCTGACTAAAGCCAGCCCCTTATTACCCCCTGTGACATTCTCGGCAACAGTAGAAGCACCCATCGAATTCTTTGTTTGGATACGCCATACGAGCAGCAATGATAGCAACCTTGCAGTTTTCATAGTACCCGATGAGTGTCCGGTTAGATGAGGATGGGAGGAATATACAATTTTCAGTATGGACTTCGTGATATCCATGTTCGTCAGTATTGTTGTTAAAGTAGTAGTAGTTCATGTGATTTACCCCTTTCTATTAGATTTTCGAAGCTTCTAATAGTATGGTAAGACACAATATGTAGTATGTCAATACAAAAATAATAAAAAACTACTATATAAAGTGCAAAACATATGTTTATCCACAAAATATTGCGCTTGTTGTGGAGGGTGTGGATAACTTTGTAGGAAAATCGCTGGACTATCTGTTCAAGACAGAGGAGGAGGTGAGGTAGATGTGGATTGCAAGAAAAAGGTTTGAAGAGTTAGAAGAAAGAGTCGGCAAATTAGAAAAAGCTAGAGGAGACATGCTGGGTTTTGCTGAGGAAATTCAAGAATACAACAAAAAAATAGAGGAAGAATTAAATATCCTTCCCCTTAAAATAGTAAAAATGCTAGCTGAAAACGGTCTGGACGAATGATTCTCCGAGAACTGTAGTAGAGAAAGAGCCAGTTTCAAAGTCAAGACGGATATTTTGAGAAGAGTAAGACTTAATAATCTGATAATACTCTTCTAACTTCTTGAAAGTCTGTGATTGCTTAACATATTTATAATGTTCAATCCCGTTTCCGACATAATTTAGCATATCTATTTTAATAATTCCGAGCCTTTCGTAATTAGAAAGGATTGTTGCCAAATTATCAGATGAAAGATTGTCATATTTTATATTGGTGAGATTTCTATAAACAATATTAAATCCTGAATCAGAAATCTTTTTAATATTCGAAACCGGGTAAACCTGTTTCGGTAGAGAGAAAAATAAGTGTTTTAAAAGTTTCACCTCGATGGGAGTCAATTGATTGAGGATGTTATCGAAAGCAAGTAAAGGCTTACATAGGTTATCGGAATTAGATGAAGCTAGCATTAGAACCAAGCAAGATTCACGCAGAGTATCCTCTGTAATTTTGTACTTAGCATGTTCGGCCATCGGGCCTATTAATACAGGATTGGGATCACAGTATTTTTCTTTTGGTATAGATGATAGGCCCTCTTGATAATCACTAATAAATTTGTCAGCTTTTGCTTTTGCTACCGAGTTTAAAAGTTTAATAGGGGTTAATGCAGTATTTAGCAAGCCAAGAACTGTTCCAGCGGCTTGCCCTAGTTCAGTAGAGATTGGATGCCCTAAATCATTATAGACGTCTTTAGCAACTTGTCCAGCGGATTCGGGGATTTCAACATTAAATAAAGGATTGTCTGCCATAATAATCATTCCTTTCATCATTTGATAGGAAGATTATACCAGATACCGGAAACCCGGACAATCCGCGGCACATATATTTTAGAAATGGAGGGATGTGGATTGATTGTAGAAACCCGGAAAAATGGCGAGTGTACGTGTCATTTTGATGACAGTGCCTGCGTCGGACGGACAGCGGAAGAGGTTGATGACATATTGCAGGCATTATCAGCCCTGGTTATCAGCTGCCTGCGAAAGAGGAAGGCCGCCTGAGGGCGGTAGAGGGGAGGGACAAGCTGCATGATCAACAGGATAAAGCCCCGTCGCCGCCGGGCGAGGATGAAGGAGATATTACACCACCTGGCAATAAACATTGCGTATCTGGCCGTTGGTACGGCGCCTGTGTGGCTGCCGATCTTGATGATCGTTATCGCCGGCGGGTTGATAACGCTGCTGGGGATGTGAGAGGAGAGGAGGTGAGAAAGATGGTAGAGAACAAGCAGAAGATTCTCGATTTGCTGCTTCCGGCGTTGCGGGAGACAAGGAATCTGTATGACGTGGTTGAGCTGGAGTTTGACGCCAGTCAGGAGTTGGTTTATGCAAAGTTTGCAAGTGGCCACTTCAAGATCGTAAATGTCGCAATGGATTCTGGAACAGCAATGATCGTAGACGTGATCCAGCAGCTTGTATGAAATGAGCGCCCTTATGAGGCGGGAACCTCGGGCGCTCAGACGAATCATCAATATCAGTATATCAGAAGGAGACGGAAAATGGAAGAAAAAAAAGAGATCATTACGACAGAGGAAGAACTGGAAAGCCTGATCGCGGTAGCCGCATCAAGGAGCTCAAAAAAATTCGGCGACATCCATTTTGGCTTGTTGATCATGGGTGTCGCAAGAGAGATCTCGGTGGATGTGCTTAACCATCTGTCTGGGAGGGAAAAGCTTCCGCAGGAATCGATCGACCTGTACAGAGAAATAAGAAACACACCGCGAGAGACTCAAAAAATCATGTTGGACATTGTTTTCAGAAAAGGAAATTAGCTATGAGTGAAGAATACAAGGTTACTATCCCAATAGAAGAATACAGGGAACTCTGCTGGACTGTTGGGAAGATGGCAGCGGTGATCAACTACTTGAATGGGACAGAATACATTGAAAAAAGGGTCTTGCAGGCGATCATCGGGATGGATTATTTCCAGAAAGACGGGGACGAATAAGATGGAGAACATACCGGGGTACGACGCCTGGAAGACGACGCCGCCGGAAGATCCAGAGCCGGTCACGTACTGTGACGTCTGCGGGGGTCCCGTATTTTCAGGGGACTATCTGACAGATATATCTGGAGAAAAATGGTGCGACGAATGTCTGAAAGAGATCAGGAGAGTGGTTTGATGGCAACAATGAGAGAGCGGCGCCAGCGGATTGAAGATCTTTTGGATGATCGCTTGGCTATGATTGAGGACAATAAAGTCGAAAGCATGTATCAAAGCCGAGATATCAACAATCTCACGCAGGCACTGCTTAACATGATCAGAATAGAGAAGGAGGATTTTTGTGGATAAAAAAATTCATCTGCCTGTGCGGAGTGCAAAATTAACCCGCAGGGCGTGATCAAAATTACACCGGAGGCCTTTGAAGCACTGGTAGAAGTGACTGGGGAGACCGGTATGAGTATAAGGGAGGCGGCCAGCATGATTATTGTGCAGGCTGTTGAAAACAGTCTGATCGTATATGACAGGGAGGGATAGAAGTGAGCAAGGTTATCGCAATCATGGGGGAGTCCGGATCCGGGAAGACAACTGCAATGAGGAATCTGGATCCAAAGACAACCTACTACATTGACGCTGACATGAAAGGCTTGTCCTGGAAGGGATGGAGGAGCCAGTACAGCGTTGAGAACAAGAATTATAAGGCGACGGATGACGCGAATATCGTCCGGCAATACATCAAGACCATTGCGGAGAAATGCCCGCAGGTGAAGGTGATCGTGGTCGACACGATCAACGGCCTGATGGTGGCCGATGAAATGCGTCGGAGCAAGGAGAAGGGATATGACAAATGGGTAGACCTGGCAGCATGTGTCTGGGATTTGGTGTGCGAAGCATATACCTATCGGGATGACCTGACCATCATCTTCACGGCTCATACTCAGACAGATCACGATGAGGCCGGCTATATGTTCACCCGGATCAAGACCTCCGGGAAGAAGCTGGACAAGATCTGCCTGGAGTCGAAGTTTACGACGGTGCTCTTGAGCAAGTGCGTGGACGGGCAGTACAAGTTCGAGACCCAGGCGAACAACTCCACGGCCAAGTCTCCGATGGGGGCTTTTGATCAGATGGAAATAGATAATGATATCGCGGAAGTATTGAAGGCATTGGAGGATTTTTAAGAATGAAAAAGCCAAATAATTATGACGACACAAAAGCACAGGGAGAGTTTATCCCTGTCGAACTTGGCGGCCACCGTCTTGTGATCAAAGAAGTGGTTGAAATGAAGTCGAAGAGTGGAAGGGACATGATCAAGGTCTGCTTTGACTTCGCGAAGGATGATAAGCAGCCAGGACATTTTGAGCAGATGTTCAAGGATGATATCCGCCCGGAGAAGAAGTGGCCTAACCAGGCGACGCAGTACATTCTCACGGAGGACGAGGACGGCAACTGCAGCAGGTCATTCAAGACCTTCATCACTTGCGTGGAGCATTCCAACAACAAGTTCGAGGTCAAATGGGTGGATGATTTTGGGAAGCAGTTCAAGGGCAAGCTGATC
This sequence comes from Massilistercora timonensis, assembly GCF_048354975.1. Taxonomy (NCBI): domain Bacteria; kingdom Bacillati; phylum Bacillota; class Clostridia; order Eubacteriales; genus Massilistercora; species Massilistercora timonensis. Next base: position 14,035 of record NZ_DBGCJQ010000064.1, read on the forward strand.
GGCGGGGTGTTTGGCCCGCAAATGGATTACTACAATGGCCGGGAGATCGAGAAGCGTGTCCTGCGATGGTTCATATCCATTGACAAGGTAGACGACGCCACGATCCCGGACATGTCCGAGACACAGGCATACAAGAATCATCTCAACGGATATCCGCAGGGATCCAAGCCTGCGGGGGACGGCTTCATGAATATCCCAGATGGGATTGACGAGGAGCTGCCGTTTAACTAGGAGGGATTGCGTTGGATATACAGATTGACTCCCGGGAGAAAGCCCGGGCGATCCGGAAGATCATCAAGACGTTTGACGACTGTGGAGTGAATCATTTTTCCAGCAAGCTTCTGGTTGGCGACTATATGAGCCTGGATAACCCCAGGCTCATCGTCGACAGGAAGCAGAACCTGCAGGAGCTCTGCGGGAATGTCTGCCAGCAGCATGAGCGTTTCCGGCGGGAACTCTTAAAGGCTATGCAGGCCGGGATCCAGCTTGTGATCCTGGTCGAGCATGGGCCGGAAATCAAAAGCCTGGAAGACGTATACTTCTGGAAAAATCCCAGGAAGCATGAGATCCGCTGGCGGATGGTCAACGCCCGCCGGGAGAAATATGTCGTGTCGGCCAAGGCGGTGGATGGCGATCAACTTTACAAGTCCCTCTGTACTATGCGGGATCGGTATAATGTACGGTTTGCTTTTTGCGAGAAAAAAGATACGGGAAAGGAGATCATCCGGATCTTGAGGGATGGGCTATGACAAGTGATGAAATTAAAAAAATGTATAGCATGCGAGACATTCTGATGAGATATGGAATCCAGCCAAATCGGGCCGGGTTTATCCGCTGCCCGTTTCACAAGGAAAAAACGGCGTCAATGAAGATCTACAAGGACAGCTATTATTGTTTTGGCTGCGGCGCCAGCGGAGACATATTTGATTTCGTTTGCCGGATGGACAACCTGACGTTCCGGGCGGCGTTCCTTTCCATGGGCGGAACCTACGAGAAGGAAACCTTCCGGGACAAGACAGCCCGGTATCATGCGCAGAAACAGCGGGAGCAGAGACAGCGGCAGGCTAATGATCTGGAAGCGAAGAGGAAGCTGAATAATGACCTGATAGACATCTACCGGGACTGGTATCAGCGGTCTGAGCCGTTTTCGGACACATGGACAGATTGCTACAATGCGCTGCAGCATCAGTTGTATCTGCACGGCATTTTAAACGGATTGGGGTGATATAAGGTGGTATGAAGCCATTAATAGAATATGACAAAAAGGGGATCCTGGCAGAGGAGGTCTTCGTGGAGATCTTCGAGCAGGATGACATGATCCGGCGGGCACAAATGCTTCTGTCCTTCCAGGACCGGGCAAAGGAGCTGGGAGTGAAAGGGCAATTCGACACGATGGTCAAGGCGTTCCAAGAGGTCGAGCGGGAGACGAAGAAAAAAAGGAGTAAGACACTTCTGGAGAACTGGACCAATTTTACAGGAAAATATGACGCCATGAAATGCGGATCATGGCTGGCGGCAGATGACGGGATCCGGACATTCAACAAGGACTATGATAATGAGGTCGTGGTCTGCTATCATCCGATCCTGCCGATTGGCCGGCTGCGGAACATGGAGACGGGAGAAGAACAGATCCGCCTGGCGTATAAACGGAACCACCGCTGGACGGAGATCACGGTCCCGAAGGACGTGATATCGTCTGCCAGTAAGATTGTAGGCTTGTCCAAGCTTGGAGTGGCAGTGACGTCGGAGAATGCGAAGTTGTTGGTAAAATACTTATCTGACGTTGAAAACTTGAATGACGATGAGATTCCGGTCAGGCAGTCCAGCGCAAAGCTGGGGTGGATCGGCGGTGGCTTCCTTCCATATGACACGGATATCATCTTTGACGGTGATATGCAATTCCGGCAGGTCTATGAAAGTATCGAACCGCACGGGAGCTGGCAAGAGTGGCTCGGGCATGTGCGGGACCTGCGGAAGACTGGCCGGATCGAGATTAAGGCATTCCTGGCGGCGTCTTTTGCAAGTATTCTTGTGAGTCGGCTGGGAGTGCTGCCTTTTATCGTAGATCTCTGGGGCGAGACAGAAGGCGGAAAAACCGTCGCAATGATGTTAGCGGCGTCCATCTGGGCAAACCCGGATAGCAGTCAGTACATTGGAGACTTCAAGACCAGCGAAGTACAGCTCGAAGTCCGAGCTGACCTGCTGAATCATTTTCCAGTGATGTTGGATGATACCAGCAAGACCAGCAGCCGGATCCGGGACAACTTTGAAGGTGTAGTGTATGACCTGTGTTCCGGAAAGGGCAAGAGCCGATCCAATAAAGAGCTGGGGATTCGCCGGGAGAACCGGTGGAAAAATACAGTCCTGACAAACGGAGAGCGGCCGCTGGCGTCCTACGTGTCCCAGGGAGGAGCAATCAACCGAATCATTGAGATCGAGTGCGGAGAGAGGGTTTTTGAGGACCCGCAATATACCGCGGAGCTGGTGAAGAAGAATTACGGGCTTGCTGGGAAGCGCTTTGTAGAAATCATAAAAAGCATGGACGTGGACGATCTGAGGAGACAGCAGCAGGAGATCCAAAAGGAACTTGCCAGCTCCGACAAAATGCAGAAGCAGAGCATTTCCATGTCAGTGCTCCTCCTGGCCGATAAGATCGCCACAGAGAAGATATTTCATGATGGGGTATACATTTCCCCGGATGAAGCCCGGGAAGCGCTTACGGACAAGGAAGAGGTGTCAGAGCACGAGCGCTGCTATCACTACCTGATCGATAAGATTGGAATGAATCATCAGCGCTTTGACGGGACAGCAACCGCGGAGCAATGGGGAATTATTGACGATGGGTATGCGATCATGTATCCACAGGCGGTCAAAGAGTTGTGCCGGCAGGGAGATTATTCCTACAAAGCGTTCCTGAGCTGGGCGGACCGTCAGGGAGTCATCCAGACGGACGGGAAGAATCATACAAAACTGAAGAAGATAGGCGGAAAACCGGTCCGCTGCATTTTCCTGAACATCAATGAATTCCAGGACCAGGATGGGTTCCAGCCGGTGGAATATGAAGAATATGACCAGGAAGAATTGCCGTTCAGGTAGGGCGGTAACAAAAATTTTTAAGTCATAAAAATGCCAGAAAGCCAGTAAACACAAGGGTTTGAGCGGAATTTTGAGCGGTAACAAAAATTGGCGGTAACATTTGAAATCGCACATATATGTCTGAAAATGTATATATATTGTTTTTCTCCCCTATATAGGAAAAGCGTTGTTACTTTTGTTACCGGCTTTTAAAACCGCCAGAAAGCCAGTAAACACAAGGGTTTGAGCGGTAACAAAGCCTGTTGTTACTTTTTTGAAATTATTGTTACAATGGCGTATTTCTGTTACCGGGAAAGGATGTGGAATGTGCACGAGAAAATAAAAGACATCCAAAACGATTTCTGGGCCGCATACAAGAGGTTCTCAAGGGATATGGATATGGCCCAGTACAATAAGGACCTGAAGGAGATCATGAGAAAGCATTCGCATGACCCGGTTATGCGCGAGTTCTGCGAGGATCTCTGCTGGTCCTGGGGGAAGTTAATTAACAAGATGAAGGAGCGAGCGCTATGAATGATATTGGTGCATGGTATGAGGAACTGACATATTCTGAGGCGAAGACCATTCTGCAAGAGAATATGACCAACATGAAGATGAGCTTTATCGCTGCGGGATATTACTTGAAATACATCCGGGACAGAGATCTGTTCCGGGAAGACGGATATGAGAGTATCTGGGAGTTCGCGGAAGACAATTACGGGATCCGGAAATCTACGGCTTCCAGGTGGATGTCCATGAATGACCGGTTTGCCCTAGGCGGGAATAGTCCGGTCTTAGCGGACGAATACAAAGGGTTTGAAAAGAGCCAGTTACAGGAGATGTTATATCTGGATGATAAGCAGATCGAGGAAGTGACGCCGGATATGACCGTGAAGGAGATTCGGGAAGTGCGGAAGCCAGAAAAGAAGTCTCCGATAGAGAGGGGCTGCATAACGGGAAAGAGTCCATACGGAAACTGCGTGTGCTGCGGAAAGAACGATGTTGAGTGTTGTGCACAATGTAGTGCTGATGACTGCAATGGAAGATGCGGCTGGATAGATTCAGCTGTTGCGACGTCGCAACAGGATGAAGAACAGATTCCCGGCCAAATGTCCATTGGAGACTTCCCGGAGTTGCTTCCTGATGGAGATAGTCTGGAAGAGGAAGGGTCTGAGGTAGAAAAAGTTCATGGTGAGATAGTAGGGTCTGAGTTTGTGGATGATAAAACTGATCACAATGAATCTCGCGAAAGTGAAAAGTTTGAGGAGTTGTCTGATAAGACGGATGCAGAGCTGCTTCGAGATCTTCTTAATCAGGCAAAAGACAGGCTTAGCTTGATGATGGAAGAATTCTCGGAGAATGATGTCCGTGTCAGAAAACAGAAACTGATTGTTGGCGCTTATGCTGGAATGATTGCGGAGCTGGATTTATATGCCGATCAGAACCGTGAACAGCCGGAATTACCAAAGCTTCGGAACAATGATCAACGAAAAGCGTTCCTGAACAACTATCGGGAGTGGCCTGTATGGTTCAGGGTGAATGAGGCGTCGGAAGTGTATTACCGATACGATCTTCTGGATGGAAGCAGCATCGTTATCTGTGAATATCATTTTTATCTCCCTTGGCTGAGAAAAGACCAGGACCGTACAGGCACGAGAGAATATCTATTAAAACCAGGCTACCACTACCTTGAAGATTGTAAAACGAATACGACTACACTGGTTGAACATTTGAAAAATATTCAAAAGAAGGTGAAAGAAGATGTTGACAGGCGTTAATTTCCAGCAAGCGATAAAATATTGGACCCAAGGACGAGAGGTGATCGTATTGGATCGGACGGTGAAGTCTCCATCCGGCGGGTATGAGACATACTCCCTGGAAGAACTTTTTCGAAATTTAGAATTCCTGGCCGATGTGCCGGCTGTCAAGAATCTAGAATTTGAGCAGGCTGTAGCTGACATGACTAAAGATACTGATCAGAAGATGGAAAAACCAGCCATGGAGGGAAAGAATACCCCCCCCTCAACAAGGCCTGAGGTGAGTGAGTTGCTTCAGGTCGAAACCGGGAAGACAAAAAAAGAGACAGCCCTTGAACTTGCAGCACATGGGATGAGCACTGCGGAGATCGCAAAACAGATGGGAGAAAGCTATAGCAATGTCTATTACTGGACTCACAAAGATAAGTCCAGAAAGAAGAAGCAGAAGAAAGTGTCCGGATGGAACGCTGACCGTCATGGGTGTCGGACCTGTCAATACCGAGCTGAAAAGAAGGGCTGTGATTATTATATCATCACAGACCGGGAGCGCGGGTGTGATCCGGCGGACTGTAACAGGTACGAAAAGGGAGAAAGGTTAGGGGAAAAATAAGGCAAGGGGAAAAACGGGGTGAGTGTGCAGAAACAATGAAATAAGCAGCAGACCGACCGGCAAGTCTCAAATCTGCTGCTCTTCACCTAAGGACAGTATACCATAACCGTCCTTGGGAGACAAGGAGGATTGTTGTTATGTATACCATGAAAGAAACTGTACGTGATTCCATCATTGCGGAGATGAGACCACACCTTGACGCTGTTCTGATCGATCTTCTTAACCAGGCAATCGTGCGGGCGCTGTTTGATGTGACGGTGACCGAAAGTGAGACGCTTCCGGCCACGAGAGATACCACCAATGAGCATATCCTGCAGCTTTACATGGCCAAAAAGGCTCCGAAGCTTAGCAAGAAGACGGTAAAGCATTATCTCCTGACGATTAAGCACTTCCTGGAGTTTTCCCAGAAGTCCCTTCTTGAGGTATCAGACCTCGATGTGGAGTTTTACCTGCAGGAATATGGCCGTAAAGGGAATCAGGCGAGTTGGTGGTCTATGGATCCAAGAACCGGAGCTACCGGACAGTTTGCCTGGACGCAGTAGCCCTGCATCATGTGCATAAATATGTGGATAGTCGGTGCGATACGGAGCCGGCGTTGTTCGTCAGCCTGCGAGCTCCCCATGAGCGCCTGACGAAGTCCGGGGTCGAAACCGCGATCCGGAACCTGGGGATCCGTGCCGGGTTGGAAAGGCGGGTGTACCCGCACCTGTTGCGGAAGACTACTGCGACAAACATGGCAAAGCGCGGGTGTGAACGTGAGCTGATCGCGTTTTATCTGGGGCACAAGGACGGTCGGACCAGGACGCTGAATAAGCATTATGCTGCAGCGGACAAGGGCCAGATTATTGCCGCGTTTCATCGGTTTGGCGCGGCAGCGTAAAAGAAAGGAGATAGATTACTATGGTGAGACTGAAAGAAACTTTGAGGTTTATCGAGATAGAGTGGCAGATCGTATGGTATTGGCACTTAAAGAAAAAGCTGGTAGAGCACATGGACAAGATGGCGGATCATCTGCTGAGGGATTACGGATCTTTGGAATGCAGGGAGGAGCAGCGGAAGATCTACGAGATCCTGCATGAGGAGGGGTCACGGTAACAGACGGTATCCGGGGCGGGTGATGCCGTCCCGGATCTTAAATAAAAAGTGGGAGGAGAGACTATGAGATATACGGAATATCACGCCGGGAAAGCGGTGATCAAGGACAGAAAGCTGCTTCCCGGGGCAATGGAGAAGCTGGCGAAGATTGAGGATATGACCAAGATCCCGCAAATCTGCTGTGATGAGTACTGCAAGTACCCGAATCAGCGCCTGCGGCAGGGGGGAGCTGGAGGAGATCTGCGCGGAATGCGAGCTGGCGGAGCTGTTTGAGTTACTACTGGATAAGTAAATTAGGATTTTTAGTGGAGGTATGAGATGGGAGAAACCGAAGTAATTAAAGGTTTGATGTTTTTAAAAGAGAAGCTGTACAACGGTATTTTTAAAGACCGTCTGAAGTGTATTGATCTTGCGATCGCCGCTCTGGAAGAAGTGCAGAAGTATCGGCAGATTGGCACAGTTGAAGAGTGCAGGGAAGCGGTGGAGAAGCAGAAATCAAAATCGCCAACCCTCGAAGGTGACGGGTATGATGAGGATGGAGAAATGATATACGACACATGGATCTGTCCAAGCTGTAACGAAGACTACGAGGTTGACTATGATGACTATGATTTCTGTCCAAACTGCGGGCAACGGATATTACATTGATGGGAGGAGAGTTATGCAGGCGGATGAATGGATGGACAGGATAAATGATATTGAGGACATGCTTGAGGACAAGGCGAGAAAGGATTGCACGTTACGAGTTGAAAAAGCAGAGTCATTCCGGGATAGATATATAGCGGCGTGCGAAGAGTTTGGCCGCCAAATAAGGCGTGCGATACGATTAGAGATAAACTGACATTTAGGAGGGAGATGAGAGTATGATAAGAAAGGTGGCCTGCACAGCTGCTGCGGTGATCATCGTTGCGGTAATCGCCTGGGCGGCAGCGGCTAGAATAGCCCCGGGTCCGACTCCGGAGTCTGAGCGGCGGGTTGAGGTAAAGGACCTGGTGATCAACACCCCGAAGGATGGGGACGCGATATTAATGACCGTGATAGATGATGATGGAGAGGTGGTATACCAGTATGATGGAGATCTGGAGCTGTGGAAGGGTGCTGATGGGAAGTGCTATGCTATCATCCACATTGATCGAGGTGCTAAGCCAGAACAAACGAAGGGAGAATAGAGATGGAGAGGTTAACGATACCTGATGAAAAAATAGAGGGTGGAGTGAGGAGAGCTGTAATAGACGCGAGAAAAGTAAAAGAGCATGCTATGACAATTTACTGGGCCTTGAAGAAGTATGAGGACACCGGACTCTCCCCGCAGGAGACCATGAGGCTGAAGGAGCACATGAATGACGGCTGGATCCCGGTAGAGGAGAGGTTGCCGGAAGAATTTACTCCGGTGTTGGTTACGGCAATTCAAGAATCCAGAAAACCTGGATGGGATAAACGCAAAGATTTTTTGGTGGTAGTAGATACGGATGTATACGATTCTGAGATATCGTCAGGATGGGAGGGTTATAAAGACAAAGTTCTTGCCTGGCGTCCTCTACCTGAGCCGTATTGTCCAGAGAGGAGCAAACGATGAATAGGCACACACAGAAGATAGATCAGCAGGCGCACATGGACGAGCTTGAAAGGGAGGGGCCGGATCCGCGAGCGGTAGACCGGTTTCGCCGGCCGCCGTACCAGGCTACACTGCGGCATAAGTCCGTTGTGGAATATGTGGCAGAAAAATTTGGGATAGGGATAGGAGATGATGCCGATGGAAGCAAAGACCGAGAATGAAAAGAAAAAGGAGTATCTGCGGAGTTACCAAGTCCATGTGCGTCGAGTTCAGCGGATCACGGCGGAGATCGAGGAGCTGCGGGCTATGAAAATGTATCCGTCCGTAAAGGACAATGATGGGATGCCGCACGGGAGTGGCGGCCAGGGAGATCTATCCGGATATGCAGCCGATCTGGATGAGATGATCAAAAACCTGATCGAGGAGAGGTATCTGCGGATTAAGACCTATCAGCAAATTGCCCGGCGAATAAAGAGACTGCGGAGTGAAAATGAAAAGGACGTGCTGTTCTACCGATACATAAAGGGCATGGACTGGTGGGAGATCGCAGAGAAGATGAAATACTCTGAAAGACAGGTGCATCGCCTGCATGGGAAGGCTTTGGCTCATTTTGAGCTCCCAAAAGATGTCATAGAATGTCAGTAACATCTGTGGTATTATGGTATCATCGAAAGAAAGAACAAGAGGAGCTCCTCACCGGATGGCGGGGAGCTTTTCTTATGCGATAAAATGCCAGAATGAAGGTGGTGACGTGAGCGGAACGCAGAATTATGTTTTAGCTGAAAAAGACTATATGGCCGGAATGAAGTACAAGGATATTGCCGCTAAATACAGTGTGACTATAAATACGGTGAAGTCCTGGAAGGTCCGGTATGGATGGAATAAAAAGAGTGTGCATACAAAACCACAAAAGGTGTGCACACAAAAAATAGTTGCGTTAGATGATGCCAGCGCTAGGTCTGGAATTGCCAAGGAAGATGTTGATCATGTTGTTTCGAATCCTGATTTAACTGATAAGCAGCGGCTTTTCTGTCTTTGCTATGTGCGGTGCTTCAATGCAACTAAGGCCGCAATAAAAGCTGGATATAGCCGAGAAACAGCAATGGAACAGGGATATCAGCTGCTTCAGAAAACTTCAGTTCGAAACGAAATCCACCGCCTTAAGCAAAGTCGTTTGAATCGTGAGATGTTAGATGAGCATGATATCTTTCAGAAGTACATGGATATTGCATTTGCGGACATCACCGATTATGTAGAATTTGGCCGTGAAGAGGTTCCTGCGATGGGAGCGTTTGGCCCAATATCGGTGAAAGACCCTGAGACCGGCGAGGATGTGCCGTTGAAAAAGACGGTTAACACGGTCAGGTTTAAGGAATCTTGTGAGGTGGATGGGACCCTGATCGTTGAGGTGAAACAAGGGCGGGACGGTGCCAGTGTGAAGTTGGCAGACCGTATGAAGGCGTTAGATTGGCTGGCGAATCATATGAATCTTGCGACAGAGGGAGAGCGGGCCATGATTGAGCAGCGGAAAGCGCAGACACAGAAGATCACCGGGGAAGGAATGGAAGTTGAGGATATGTCGGGAATAGAGGCGGAAATCTATGGAGAAGCAGATCAGGAAAAAACGGACGCTTAACTACGAATTTTCAGAAAAACACAAGGCATATATACGGGCTTGTCAGGAATGTGAAGTGAATATCGCAGAGGGCGCGGTACGTGCAGGAAAGACAGTAGACAACGTGTTCGCTTTTGCCCGAGATCTAAAGACGACGCCGGACAGAATCCACCTTGCGACAGGCTCCACGGTTGGAAATGCAAAACTGAATATTGGTGTATGTAACGGCCTGGGTCTTGAGAATATTTTTCGCGGGCAAAGCCATTGGGGAAAATTCAAGGATAATGAGGCGTTGTTTATAAAAGGACCTGACACTGGGTGGAAGCAAAAGATTGTCATATTTGCCGGCGGAGCAAAGGAAGATAGCTACAAGCGGATCCGAGGAAATTCTTACGGGATGTGGATAGCTACAGAGATCAACCTTCATCATGACAAAACAATTAAGGAGGCGAACAACCGTCTCCTTGCGGCGAAGCGCCTAAAAATTTTCTGGGACTTGAATCCAGATAACCCTAATCATCCGATCTATACGGAGTATATAGACAGATATCGAGACATGGCTGACGCAGGGGAATTCCCGGGCGGATACAACTATATGCACTGCACAATCTACGACAACAAGACAATCACAGAGGAACGCCTGCGCCGTATTGAGAGCCGGTATGATAAAAATAGTATTTGGTACATGCGTGATATAAAGGGTATGCGTGTTGTGGCAAGTGGTCTGATTTATCGGAGATTTGCAGATGATGTCAGCACGAAACAATATGCTTTCCGGATTGATGAGAAGCCTAAAGATATCATGGAGATTAATTTGGGGGTAGACTTTGGAGGATCTGCTTCCGGGCATTCTTTCACTGCAACAGCAATTACGCGAGGCTATCGGTTTGTGGTTGCTCTGGCGTCCGAGTTGATCCCGTGTAAGGATCGCAGCGGGAATCAGATTGAGATAGATCCGGAAATGCTGGGGAATATGTTCTGCAATTTTGTCCAGAGACTACTAAGCATTTACGGCTTCGTCACAACAGTGTATTGCGACTCTGCGGAACAGACGCTTATCGCTGGAATACGGAGCAGCTTGAAAAAGCATGGCCTTGGCTGGGTCAGGGTAGACAATGCACTGAAGACAGAGATTAACGATCGGATCAATGCCACATCGATATTGATGGCCCAGGGTCGTTTTTTTTATGTGAATAAACAATGTAAAAGCCTGGAGACCGCATTGTGTACAGCGGTGTGGGACCCGGATGAGGTTACAAAGAATGTGAGGCTGGATGACGGGACCAGCGATATCGACAGCCTGGACAGTTTTGAATATACCTTCGAGCGACGTATCAGTCAGTTGATCAGGTATGGATAGGGGTAATGCTTATGCGGTATACAAAAATGTATGAAGCGATCACGAAAATCTTGAAAAGAGAAGAGCAGATATCTTTTATGATGTCTGATATTATGGCACATCAAATAGAGCTATGGTCGCGCCTCTATCAGGACAAAGCTCCGTGGATTGACGGCACGACACAGAGTCTAAATCTTCCCGCGTCTATCGCAGGAGAGACAGCAAGGTTGATCACGCTGGAGATGGACACCAAGGTAGAGGGCAGCTCCAGGGCTGTATATATTGACGCCATCTATCAAAAGACAGTAAAGAAGCTGAAAGATTTTGTAGAATATGCTTGCGCGAAGGGCGGTCTTGCTTTTAAGCCCTATGTTACAGAAAGCGGTATTTGTACTGAGCTTGTCCAGGCAGATGACTTTTTCCCGCTTTCATTTGATGATGATGGTAATATTACACGTTGCGTTTTCCTTGATCAGTTCCGGGAGGGGAATTCCATCTATACAAGGGTGGAATATCATAAGATGGAAAATGGAAGGCTTATTGTCCGAAACAGGGCTTTTGTAGCGCGTACCGATGGGGTGTTGGGGATAGAAGTCCCATTAAATGTTGTCCCTAAGTGGAGCTCTCTTACTGATCAGATGATATTTGAGGGAGTTCGAAAATTGCCATTTGGATATCTTAGGATACCAATGGCAAATCAGAAAGACAATAAAAGTCCTCTTGGAGTTTCGTGCTATAGCCGTGGGGTGGGCCTGATAAAAGAAACAGATGTAAGGTACTCTCAGATCAGCTGGGAATATGCGGCAAAAGAGGCGGCGATCCATATCGCGGAAAGCTTACTAAAAACAAATCCGGACACGCAGAAAAAGGAATATCCGGAAGGGAAGGAACGGCTTTACCGGGAAGTGGAATACAACATGGGTGCTGTGGATAAGCCGCTTCTGGATAGTTTTTCCCCAGATATTCGCGACCAGTCATTCTTCAACGGGCTCAACCAGCAGCTACGCCGTGTTGAATTTGCTTGTAATCTTGCCTATGGCACGCTGTCAGATCCTAATAATACGGACAAAACGGCAGAAGAGATCCGGGCAAGCAAACAAAGATCGTATTCTTTCGTTGAGGCTTGTCAGAGTGCCCTTCAGGACGCTCTTGATGATTATATATCCGCGATCGATTTTTGGTCTACGATATATAATTTGGCACCGCCAGGCGGATATCATGTGTCATATAAATGGGATGATTCCATTGTGGTCGACGCAGAGAAAGAGCGGCAGACCGATCGTGCAGATGTTGCAATGGGCGCTATGCAGCTGTGGGAATATCGGATGAAGTATTATCAGGAAGATGAGGAGACAGCGAAAAGGATGGTAGCTCAGCCGGCAGACGTTTTGGAGTAGGTGATCTGAATGATGACGCAAGGAGAGATAGAGTCCCTGACAATTGCAATGGAAAAGGCGGCCTCTCGGTTGGAGATGGACATTATGAAAGATATTGTTCGTCGGATCAAGGCGAATGAGGGGCTGACTTCCACAGCGGAATATCAGATTGATCGCCTTCGACAGATGGGGCTTGCGGATGATTATATCAAAAAAGAGATACAGACTTACTTGAAGGTTTCTGATGATGAAATGGACAGGATATTTAGAAACGTTCCTGAAAATGAGTATGGAAAGTATAGTTCTATGTATCAGGACATGGGAATAGATCAGAAGCCATTTGGGAATCATGTGACGATCCAGAGCGTGATAGATTCTTCGCTGAGGCAGACGGCTGGAACTTTCCAGAACATATCACAGACCCTTGGTTTTGCTGTACAGAATGGAGGGAAGACTGAATTTCTTCCGGTGGCTGAGTATTACCAGAAAGCTCTCGATAATGCGATCCTTGGAGTTGCAACAGGAGCCTTTGATTATAATTCTGCGCTGTTACGGGTGGTGAAAGAAATGACCCGTAGTGGCCTAAGGACTGTGGGCTATGCTTCTGGTAGGTCTTACAGGATAGAGTCTGCTTCCCGCATGGCTCTTATGACTGGTTTTTCTCAAATCACTGGCCACATGAACCAGCAGATTGCTTCAGAACTTGGGACTGATGATTATGAAGTCTCTTATCACATGGGCGCCAGGCCAACGCATCAATGGTGGCAGGGCAGGGTGTACAGCTACCAAGATCTGATCTATACCTGCGGCCTTGGCACTGTTACGGGGCTGTGTGGAATCAACTGCTATCACTGGTATGAACCCTTTATCCGTGGTGTGTCTGTTAGAAATTATACAGACCAAGAACTGGACGCAATGATCCAGGAAGAAAACAGGCCGAGGAGTTATCGGGGCAGAGAGTATACTACTTACACCGCATTGCAAAAGCAACGGAAGATGGAACTTCAAATGCGGGCTCAAAGGCAGGAGATTGCGCTTCTGAAAGAGGGCGGGGGAAGCACACTTGACATCCTGGCGGCACAGGCCAGGTATCGTACTATTATGAATGAATACGTATCCTTTTCCAAGGCAATGAATATGCCGCAGCAGATGGAACGGGTATATATGGATGGGCTCGGAAGAAGTGTTAAAAAATCCGTTGCAAAGAAATCTCTTTTTGGTACAATAGAAGCACGATTATCGAAAGAGGAAAAAGCGGTGACCACTATACGTTCTTTGGGAAAAGTAAAGAAGGAAGTCATAGAAAAAGAATTTGGAAAAATCCAGACTGATGAGATAATCATTACCAACGAGAGAGAGGAACATATAAAATCAAGACATCCAGAAGATTATGAATTGTTTCAAAAATATGGTGCAGAAACTGTCAGTAGTCCAGATCTTATGATTAGGGACGGGAAGAATAAGGGGACCGTCTTCATGATAAAAAGATTGCATGGCACAAATTTGAATGTTGTTGTGAGAGTGGCTCTCGAAAGGGATGAAAAGGGGCTAAAAAATTCTGTCATGACTTTTTATAGACTTCGCGAACGAAACTTAAGAAAAATGATAGAAAAGAACAGCATTTTAATTGGGAAAGACAGTGTGCTTTACAAAAGGGAATAGAAACGTTATAATATAAATACAATAAGCAGAGAGATATTTGAAGTAGAGATTGTGCTGCTACGCACCCTATGGGTCAAAAGAAATGCGGGAAGGGGCACACCCGCCAAATATCTTTCTGTTTACTGGATTATATTGTTTGAAGTTACCACCAGTCAGAAAGGCCGGTGGTATTTTTATATTCATTTTTAGGAGGTGATCCAGATATCTCCCTTTGAGGCGCAGGGTAAGCGTCTTATTTTTATGCCCTGCCATATGGCGCAAAACTGGGTAATTGGCAGCCATGCCGGAAATGGCAGCTCTGTGGGTGGTGGGTTACACACCGAAAACAACCGAATGCAGAGAGAAAGGATAATGATGATTTTAAAAACAGAGACTTTGAGAGAAAAAGGTATGTCGCAGGAACAAATTGACTTCGTGATGGCGGAAGTCGGGAAAGAGATTAACTCTATCACGGCTGAGAGAGACACCTATAAGACCCAACTGGATACTGCGCAGGCGTCATTAAAAGCTATGGAAGGCGTTGACGCTGCCGGGCTTCAGCAGAGTGTTAAGGATCTTCAGACTCAGCTTTCAGGCAAGGACGCAGAGATCGAAAAGATCAAGGCGGACTATGCGTTTAACGATAGCCTGAAAGAAGCAATCAGGAAGTCCGGAGCAAAGAATAGTAAAGCGGTCATGGCATTACTTGATATTGATACTCTTAAGAAGAGCAAAAACCAGACTGTGGATATTGAAGCCGCACTGGAAGGCGTGAAAAAAGAGAATGACTATCTTTTTGCCAGCGACAAGCCGCTCCCGCGGGTAGTATCCACGACATCCGGAATCGATCAGATTGCGCAGACGAAGAAAGAGCAGGCAAATGAAGCCTTGCGCAGCCTTTTTGGAAAAACAGAGTAGAAAGGAGAACGTAAATTATGGGAGTAAACATTGTAAATCGTGCGGACGCAGAGGCGCTTATCCGGGAACAGGTTGTGGCAACTATATTCCAGGACGCACCAAAGCAGTCCGTTTTTATGGGTATGGCAAGAAAACTGCCCAACATGACCAGCAAACAGACCAGGATCAGGGTTCTTGATTTCCTGCCCACGGCATATTGGGTGAACGGAGACACGGGAATGAAACAGACCACCCGGCAGGCATGGGATAACGTATTTTTGACGGCAGCAGAGCTGGCAGTAATTGTCCCGATTCCGGAATCTGTTTTTGACGACGCAGAAATAGACATCATGGGAGAAATTACCCCGCGCGTAAACGAAGCGATCGGCCAGCGCGTGGACGGCGCTATCGTATTTGGGGACAACCGTCCGGCAGAATGGGATGCGGATATCATTACCAGAGCAAGACAGGCGGGCAACAATGTTGCACCAGCAGAAGGAAAAGACTGGTACGATCTGATCCTCGGGGAAAACGGGGCTTTCGCAAAGGTTGAGGATGACGGATATGGCGTCAATGGTGCAATCGCGCCAATGAACTTCAAGTCTAAACTGCGTGGGCTTCGTGACGCAAATGGAAATCCAATCTTTATGCGGAGCATGCAGGAGTCTACGAGATATACGCTGGACGGAGCAACCATTACCTTCCCTGAGAACGGCGGATTTTTCCCCAACATTGCGCAGTTGGTAGTAGGAGATTTCTCTCAGGCGGTATATTCCATCCGTCAGGATATCACTGTTAAGATTCTTGACCAGGGCGTTATCCAGGATCCGGAGACAAAAGAGATCGTTTATAATCTTGCACAGCAGGATATGATTGCTCTTCGTGTTGTATTCCGGATGGGCTGGGCGCTTCCGAATCCTGCAACACGAATGAACGAAGACAGAACTGGTTGCCCATTTGCATATATCGAGCCGGGTACACCGGTTACGACTCAGGAGGTCACCTTTACGGTGCAGGATGGAGATTCTTCCGCAATTGAAGGCGCGAGGGTGAGCGTCGACGGGGCGATCCTGACAACGGATTCTTCTGGGAGAGCCGTGTTTATCCTGCGGAAGGGAACTTACAAGGCGAAAGTTTCTGCAAAAGGTTATGTGGCTGCCATCCAGACCGTAACCGTAGATAACGCTGCTGTTCCGCTGACTGTGAAACTGACCGAACAGGCATAAGGGGGCGAATAAGATGAGAACGATTGAAGCGTTGAAGGAACTGGCCGTTGCAATTAAAGGCAGCGGCCAGGCTGCCGATATTCCCGGAGACACAATCCCCGAGGTGATTGAACAGATTACAGCTGCCTATGTTGAATCGAAGAGTTCTGATACGGATCCGGAAGGTGCGTAAGGAGTGATGTTTTATGTATGCGGACTATAAATATTACACAGATACTTATTTAGCAGGTCGTGATCCGGTGATTGTCAAGGAAACCGATTTTAATTTTTTTGAACGTTCTGCTGAGAAGGAAGTCAATAACCGCACTTATGGCCGTATACAAAAGCGCCCAGATCTCATTACCGATGATGTGAAGAACTGTGTATGTGCTCTGACAGAATTTTTGTTCAAATGCGACACCTTGGATGAGAGCAGTTTTCAGAACGGTGGCGGGCGGCTGGTGTCTTACAGTAATGACGGAGACAGCGGTTCCTTTGATCTATCACAATCTGATTTTGTGTCAGATCAGGCTCGGCAGAAGAAAATTAGCGGCCTTGTTTCATTCTATCTGAGTGGGACGGGGCTGCTGTACCGGGGAGTGTGTTGAGTATGAATCCAAATTATATCCATACGATCACTGTATATAACTGCCTGCGGGCAACGGATAACCCGGACAGCATGAAGGATACCTGGCAAAAAACAGTCCTGCATGGCTGCTATTACAAGAACGTGATCGGGAGGGTGGACAGCGACAAGACATCCAGAATGCAAAATGTATACACAGCACGGATCCCGGAGTCCGAGCAGTATCTGCCTTATCATGAATGGGCAGAGAAACCGGAAAAGGAAAGAGCTTCGTATTTCACGCTTAGCCTGGATGATATTGTTGTGAAGGGTGAGTGTGATGAGATGATCACGGGCAAGACTCCGGATACCGCGGCTGAGCTCCTGGCCCGGCATAAACCGGACGCGTTTGTGGTCACAGCGTTCTCCGACAACACATCACATATGATGTCGAAACATTACAGGGTAGGTGGTTAGATGATCTCAGAAATGCACTGGAACAGACCCATCCCGCAGATCGTCCGGGAAGCTACCGGGGACAAGAAGACGTTGCTTTTTATGGCACAAGAGGCCAGGCGGTTAATGGATCCTTATGTCCCGGCAAGAAACATGGTGCTTTCCCGGAACGTACGGACTTACGTTGAGGATGACCACGGAGTAGTACATTATCTTTCTCCCTATGCAAGGTTTCAGTACGAAGGCTATTTGATGGTGTCCCGGATCACCGGGAGCCCATGGGCGGCAAAAGGAGAAAGTAAAGTGGTTACCGGGACGCGGCTGAACTACAGCAGCGCACGCCATCCGCTTGCTACGTCTGAATGGGATCAGGCCATGAAGACAGCCAGGCTGGAAGACTATGTGCATGCTGTTCAGAATTATGTTAGGAGGGGTGGATAATGTCAAAGCATGACGCTATGGTCGCCTATGTCTCTCCAAAAGTACAGGAGCTGGCCGGGCGGCTATTGAATTTCAATGTCTCATCGGACAAGGTGAATGACATTTCATTCCTGACAAATTATGCCGCGAAGATCCGGAAGAAGTATATCCGTGTAGGGGCAGATAAAGAGTACGGCTTTACGATTGTGATCACAAAGCATTTTTCTGACAGCACGGATGACCTGAACCTGGAGGCCATGAACTTCGCCCAGGGATTTATGGACTGGGTGGATGATCAGGACAGAAAGAAAAGCTATCCTGACTTTGGCGACAACTGCCAGGTAAAGAAAATTGAAAACCTACAAAACATGCCAAACCTTGCTACTGTGGACTGGGAGAATATGATCGCTCAGTACATGCTGCAGTGCAGGGTTATTTATTTTGAAAAGGAGATGTGAGATATGAAATTAAGCGAATTGATGGCAAAGCATACACCGGATCCAGAATATACTGGATGGGTTACAAATGATGATTACGTGTTGGCGATTGACACAGATCCGGGCGCGTCGGAAGCGACTACAGAAGCTAATTTTGCTGTGGTAGAAATGGGGATTTCAGGTCTTGATTCGCAGATGAACCCTGTTACACAGGATAAGCAGTATATCCGCGCTGGGCAGAGTACAACAAAAACCGGAACGCAGAGAACCTTTACTTTATCTGGTGACAGGTATGTTGGGGACGAGGCACAGGACTATATCCTGTCACATGCGATGAAGTATGGAACTGGAAATAGCGTGGTAACCAACTATGTATACTTTAACATCTTAACCGGAAAAGGAGAAAAGGGACAATGTTCGATCATTGTAAATTCAGACGGGTCTGGAAACGCAGGAGAATCGTCTGCGGTAGACGTAGAGTTCCGTAAAATTGGGGCAAACCCAACAGAATACACATATGCGGCGGCTTGAACTGAGCCTGTGTCAGAACCAAAGATCGCTGAAATTGATGTTGTAGATGATAGGGAGGAGATTGACAATGAAATTGATAACAGTGAAGCTCCAAGGGAAGGAAGTGCAGGCGGATCTGCTGAATCCGAAAGTAACGAAGCGATTTGAGGATGGATTTGACGAAGTCCTTGAAAAATTTAAAGCTTCTACGGGAGATGAATCGATATCGGGATCTGAAGGAATCCGAATGCAATGCCAGGCTGTGATCGATTACGTGACAGACATCTTTGGCGCAGACGGGGCCAAAGAGATATTTGGGGCCGAAACAGATCTCCTTACTTGCTTGGATGTGTTGGAAGAAATGCAGGAACTGTATCCTTCCCAGGTTAATCCTCTGGTGCGGGAAAAGAGTAACTCGCTGGAAAGAAAGCTGTCTGGAAAAGCGAAGTCAGAGGGTGAAGCGTAATGCGTTTTAACCTGTTATCAGAAGCCCTCCCGGAAAGTGTGACTATCGGCGGAAAGAATTATCCAATTCGATGGGATTTCCGGGTGGGAATCCAGGTGGAGGCGATTGTCCGGAGTGAGAAATCGGACATTGATAAATACGAAGAAATCCTCCGGCTGTATTACCCAACAATCCCATCTGACCTACAGGCGGCAATGGATCAAGCTATGTGGTTTTACCGTTGCGGAGAGGATAAAGACCCGGAAGAGAAAGACCGGAGGCGGTATATGCGCCGCAGCTCGAAAGGGCCGGCTTGGGTATTTACCCAGGACGCGCCATACATTTATGCCGCATTTAAGGAGCAGTATGGGATTGATCTGACAGAGAAAGAATCCTTGCACTGGTGGAAGTTTATGGCTCTCTTTGAATCTTTAGGGGAAGACACAAAGATGAGCAAGATCATGTATTACCGCCAGGTAAATACTTCAGGCATGTCAAAAGCGCACAGAGCTTTTATTAATGAGATGAAGAAGCATTTTCAGATCCGGGAGACAGGGAAGAAAATGACACTGGAGCAGCGGAATCAGCGGTGGATCAGATACATTGAAGACAGATATTCGCAGGGGAAGGCATGATGGGGAAAGCTCCCATCCCCCTGCACAAAAGCAATTAGGGCATGGCGAAAGGCCGTGCTCTTTTTGCGTCATAACGGACAGGGAGTGTGACGCATGGCAAGTGACGGAACTATAAAGATAACGACAGAGCTGGACAACACCCGGGCGGAACAGGCGCTTTCTAAGTTTGGCAGCCTCATGAAAAAGGGCATAGCGGCTCTGGGGGTCGCGAAGATCACATCCGAGGTAGCCCAACTTGGCGGGTATGTTGTTCAGACCGGGATTCAGTTCGAATCTGCGTTTGCCGGGGTGCAGAAGACGGTAGACGCAACAGATGACGAGCTTGCCGGGTTCCGTCAGGGGATCCGGGACATGGCAAAAGAGATCCCTCAGACGGCGGCAGAGATATCGTCTGTAGCAGAGGCTGCAGGTCAGCTGGGGATCAAAAATGAATATCTTCTCAGCTTTTCCCGGACCATGTCGGATTTGGGCGTTGCGACGAATATGTCTGCAACGGAGGCGGCCACGGCTCTGGCCAGGCTGGCGAATATTACGCAAATGCCCCAGGAGAACTTTGGTCGGCTGGGATCTACCATCGTTGCATTGGGTAATAACCTGGCAACGACAGAATCGGAGATCACCGAGATGGGCCTGAGACTTGCCGGTGCAGGAAGCCAGGTGGGAATGACAGAGGCCCAGATTCTTGGTCTGGCCGGAGCGATATCCTCGGTAGGTATTGAGGCGGACGCCGGAGGATCTGCGGTATCTACGGTCATGACGAAGATGCAGCTGGCCGTTGAGCAGGGAGGAGAATCCCTTGAGCAGTTTGCGAATGTGGCCGGCATGTCGGCGGCTGAATTCCAGCAGGCATTCCGGGAAGACGCAGCTGAAGCACTGGTGTCCTTTGTTGAAGGTCTCGGGAATATGGAATCCCGCGGGCAAAGTGCTATTGCAACCCTGGCAGACATGGAGATCACTGAGATCCGCCAGCGGGACGCTCTTCTGCGTCTGGCCGGGGCCGGAAATGTGCTGTCAGAATCTCTCGGGATTGCCACACAGGCCTGGGATGAGAATAACGCTCTGACAAATGAAGCAGAGCAGAGATATCAGACACTGGAAAGCCAGCTGCAGATCCTGAAGAACAATATCGATGATTTTGCGATCAGCCTGTATGACGGGATCCGGGATCCTATGGCAGAAGTAGTATCTGAATCCATCGGATATGTGCAGCGGCTCCACGACGCTTTCAGTGCGGGCGGATTGTCTGCGGTTGTGTCGGAGACGGGAGAAGTGTTCAACGATGTCGCTGATGATATTGCCGGAACCAGCCAGGCGGCTGCAGGACTGGTGAACCCGCTGAGAGATGTGGCGAATGTCGGCGGGAATCTGGCGAGAACGGTCCTCCCGGTTCTGGGAGACGGCGCGAAGTTTACGGCAGAGAATTTTGACGCGATCCTTCCGGTATTAACGGGAGTGGTTGCTGGGTACAAACTATACAATACTATAGGCCAGAAGACGGCCACTGTACTTAAAGCCAGTACCGCAGCGACAGCGGCGTTGAATAAAATGGAAAAGGCCAACGCCCTGCTACTGGTAGCGCAAGAAGGTGGGTTGACCACAAGGCAGACGCTCATGGCTTTATATAATAAACAGATCCCCGTTACAACAGCGGCAACGGGATTATGGACCAAAGCTCAGACTGCCCTCAACACTGCCATGAATGCCAACCCAATCGGAGTGGCAGTGGCAGGGGCAACAGCCCTGATTGCAGTTGGGACGGCGATCAAAAACATTGTGACCCGTGAGACTGAGGCAGAGCGGGAACACTCCCAGGCGCTGAAGGAATCCGCTGAGGCAGCTACCGAGAATCGGAAAGCGGCTGAGGAAAGAAAACAGGCTTATGAGGAACTGGTAGAATCCCAAAACACCCAGGCGGCAGGAGATGTCGCACAGCTGGATCGTTTACGAAGTCTGAACAATGAACTGAATACCATTGTGGACGCAAACGGCCGGGTAAAGGCAGGCGAAGAAGATCGGGCCGCCTTCATCACATCCCAGCTTTCTGACGCTCTTGGCGTTGAGATCTCTATGACAGATGGGGTGATCAATAATTACCAGGAACTCCGGGGAGAGATCCAGAGCCTGATCCAGCAGAAACGGGTTGAGGCTGTTATGTCTGCACAGCAGGCCAAGTATGAGGAGGCCGTGGCAAATCAAATGCAGGTGGCTGCGGAGGCCTCTGCAAACCTGACAGCCATGAAGCAGGCGGAGAATGACGTCAAGAGGGAGAGCGCAGAATTATCGCAACTGGAGGAGGATTATAACCAGGCAGTCCTTGATGGAAACAAAAAGCAGGTTAGTATTCTTGGCGAGAAGATCAAACGCCAGGAGGAAGACGTCGCGAAAGCCAAGGAGGCCTATGAAGAAAATAAAAAGGCCTACGAGGGAAACTCGGAACTCCTGGCCCAGTATGCAAATGATATTGACATGTACACTGCTCTTGCAGAAGCGGCAGCAACCGGAAATGCGGAAGCCATTGAGGCGGCGATCAGCCAGATCACGGCCGGTATTAAAACGGCCAGCAATGCTACAAGCGAAGAACTACAGCAGCAGGTTGTCGACGTCGCCAACATGGAAAACCTGATCCGGCAGGAGGTGGAAAAGGGAACTCCCGGATTCACTCAGTCAATGTTGACTCAGGCGCAGAGCGCAACGACAGCAGCGCTAGAAGAATTTGCAAAGGCTGCCCCTCAGACGGCCGCGGAGTTGGCGAAAGTACCGCCAGAGGCAGTAGCCGCATTGGTGGCCGGCGATATGCGAGGCCAGCTCTCCGCAGAGGCAAGCGGGGCCGTGGATGGAATGCTGGAGCAGTTTGACAGCCTGGACGATGAGACAAGAGAAGCTTTCGCCCAGGCGATTTACGGCGCCCTGGAGGGGCTGGAAGGTTTTGATCAGCTGAAGGATCCGGCTGAAGAAGGTGTGGAAGCGTTCCTGGAATCCCTGCGGACAGCCCTGGATGAACATTCCCCATCGAAGAAAACGGAAGAGATCTTCCGGCTGGCGATGGAGGGAGCTGCCCAGGGAATCGAGAGCGGGAAAGAAGGCGTTCTGACAAAAGCCGGCGAATTTGTGGCTGCCTTCCTTGCGAAGTTTACTGGCGGAGAGGAAGCCGGGGGGCTTAGCGGAAAGCTCCAGGGCATTGGCTCTGCAGCAATGAATAAGTTTGGAATTGGCGCCGCGTCTCAGACTAAAAATTCCCAGGCGGCGGGGAAGGCAAATGCTGACGCCGCGAACAAAGGAGCCGCGTCTGTAAATCCAACCGGAACTGGTAGCAAGTTTGGAGGACAGTATAATGCCGGTGTGTCCGGGATGTCCGGAGCTGCGCGGGGCGTCGGAACAACTCTTGGTAAGAACGCAAACGCTGGCGCAGGGTCTGTGACCGGCACAGGTACAGGCGGCAAATTTGGATCTCAGTATGCCTCAGGCGTTGGCGGGAAAAGCGGAGAAGCAAGGACAAAAGGAAGCAGTCTTGGCAGAAGCGCAGAATCTGGCGCAGGGTCGTATTCAGGGTATGGAGCTGGATCTGATTTTGGTTCTGGTTTTGTACGAGGCATTGGTAGCTGGATTGGCAGTGCTGCAAGTAAGGCAGCTTCTCTTGCCAAAAGTGCGTTTGATGCCGCAAAAAAATGGCTGGACGCACATTCACCGTCTAGGAAGTCTCGGAAGCTTGGGCGCTGGTTTGGACAGGGCTTTACGGGTGGCATTGAGGATGAGGTGCCATCTGCAGAAAAAGCTTCTCAGGATATCACGCAGGCTTCTTTGGATGGTCTGGACACGAAAGCCATTTCTGAAAAGCTGAAAGGATTGGACCTAGAAAAAGAAATGGCAAATGTATATTTTTCCGTTGATTCGAACCAGGCAAGAGTGGCAGACAATATTGTCAGTGCCGTAAGTGCGCGAGAGTCGCAGGCGTGGAAATCCCGGGAGCAGACAACTACAGTATCGCTGTCCGATGAGGATATTAAAAAGCTGGCCAGAGAATTTGCTTCGATCGTATCTACGTCGATTGCAAATGAGTTGGACGGCATGGGAATCTATGCGTATGAACGCGAATTTGCGAGAGTAATAAGGAGGTCGGAGGCACGATGAAAGATATTTTTTATGTGAACAGCATAGGAAAGAGGCTTGATCTGCTAAAACCTCCTTATCTATTGCAAACAGGAGACCTTTTTGATTATGAATGGGGCTACAATAGCGTGGTTTCTTATGCGGGACAAGGGAAAATAACTTCTTTTTTAAAGGAAATACAGGAAAGGCCACTCACACTCAGTATTCTGAATTATTCTAAAGAGTCTTATGAGCAGGCTATTGATCAGTTTTTTGAGACAGTAGATTATGATGTCTGTACTAAGAGCCCTGGGAAATTATATGTGGGAGAACAGTATCAAAAGTGCTATATAATAACATCCGAAAAAACGGGATGGGAATACGATATAGAACTCTTGGACACAACAATAACCTACGTTTCTGAAAAACCAGTGTGGATTACAGAACGCCCTTATTATTTCAAGCAGAGCGAAATACTATCAAGCAACAATAAGCGATATGCAGGGAGGTATCCATACCGTTATGCAAATGGACTTACAAACGCAAGTCTCACAAATGATCACTATACAGAGTGCCCTTTCCGGATGATTATCTATGGCCCCTGCACAAACCCGGCCGTCTATATAGGTGGGTATGCGTATTCTTTTAAGATTGTCCTGGAGAAAGGCGAATACCTGGAAGTGGACAGCGCTGCGGAAACAGTGACGAAATACATGGTATCTGGAATACAGGTAAATGCGTTTAACAACCGGGATTTTACAAACTCTGTTTTTCGTCCGGTCCAGACGGGCAAGCAGGAAGTAAGCTGGAATGGGAGGTTTGATTTTGATGTCATCCTTTTAGTCGAAAGGAGTGAGCCAAAATGGTCGTAATGGTAGAAGCGATTTGCGACGGCGGTGCCTATGAACTGACAAAGGATAATCAGACAGGCTTATATGTTGCAAAGATCACGGCGATCAGCAAGCTGCCGCAGACAGATGAAAAATATAGTTATTACCCGGTTATGTTAAGGGTCACAGATGAATCAGGAAACGTGACGGTCAAGACCGTATCAGACGCAATGATCGGGACGGATCTGCTCTTGATAGTTCGAGAGCAGGATATTTTCCCGTTAAAATTTATCGTGGCGAATGAACGGGGCGAGGAAATAGGCTATCTGAAGGCTGCAAGCAGTGTTGATCTAGATTTGGGAGACACGAATGATGTGGAGGTCGAAATGGATGCCGGCGCCTGGACAGAGGAGACCTTAAACTGGAGATACAGGCTATACATCCCAGGTACAGAGTACGGCTGTCTGGTTGAAGATCGTAAAACATCAACAGCAAGCAATACGGTCACATGGCTGGGGTACACCTGGCGCGGTCTTCTGGCGCAGAAGATTGTTGAGCCTCCATCCGGCCAGTCCCATCTTACCGTGTCCGGAGACGCAAATAAGATTATCGGACAGGTGATCGGGGACCGGTTTGGGACTCTCTTTGTGGTGGACACAGCGGACAGTGGAATACACGTAAGTAATTACCAGATTGACCGGTACTGTACGGTATTAGCCGGCCTGGAGAAAATGCTGGCGGCTCACGGCGCCAGGCTGAGGATCTATTATCAGCAGGGAGACCCCGGCGGGATGAATGGAGCGGTACACTTATGTGCAATTCCGATCACGGACTGGTCAGAAGAGCTGGAATACAGCCAGGACGGGCAGATTAATTTCACGACCCGGGATTACCGCCGCGGGATCAATCATCTGATCTGCGCCGGCACGGGAGAAGAAGAGAACAGGACTGTCATCCACCTGTATGTACAGGAAGATGGAAGCATTGGAGATACTAAGTATTATACAGGGTTGGATGAGCGGACAGCCCTGTACTCTTATACTTCTCAGTCTGACGTGGACCAGTTGCGGGAAGATGGGACGAAGCGGCTACAGGAACTGATGGATTATGTGCAAATGGAAGCAACCCTGGATAATGTAGATGTAGACATCGGGGATATCGTTGGCGGTCGGGACCGCATTACTGGTATGCACCTGGCCAAACCCGTGACAGGGAAGATCCTGCGAATCAAGGACGGGAGTGCAACTATAGAATATAATTTGAAAGGAGAAGAATGATATGGCATTTAAAGCGATCACTGTAAATACGCCAGCGGCCGATCCGGCGCACATATTGGCAGAAGATGACGCTGCTCTGTATGAGAGCCTGGTAGGTGGTGACAAAGTGCTGAATGTAGGCGGAAAACTGGCGGCAACTACTATCAGTAATAACAAAATTAGGATTACGGATGGAGTGGTAATAGTAGGTGGCCATGTTGGGCGGATCTATAAAGGCGACTATGAGGACCTGACAATTGAGAATGGGACATCCGGTCAGAACAGAAATGATCTGATTGTGGCCAGATACCTGGCTGGGAACAGTGGCGGGGCAGACTCTTATGGTCTTGCTGTGATAAAAGGGACTCCCGGAAGTACAGCAACAGATCCTATTTATATGCAAGGGAATTTATACAATGGAGATCCGCAGAGAGATTTTCCGCTGTACCGAGCAAAGCTAGAAGGGCTTAGCATTGTTGCGGTGGAACAGCTTTTTGAAGTTGGGAAAACAATTGGGGAGTTGGAAGAAGAGATTGAAACGCTAAATAGCAATATGAAAAATGCCATGTTTGTTGAAGAATACAACCTTGACAATCAGTCTCTTGCCGCGAACTCAACCGACATTTTTGAAGTGCCGGTTCCAGTAATAGAAAGATATGCCAGAGGATCATTTGAAACGTCTGTGTATAACGCGACATCAAGTGGATCTGGGTCATCTTTTTGTACTGTGTATCAGCAACTCGTATCAGGGAACAACGTACGCGTGGCTATAAGAAACAATTCTGCATCAGCAGCACGGATCAAGATAAATGTACGGATGACATATATTCTTGGTGAGTTTATCGCGCAAAGGTGATTTCCATAATCAAAGCAAATCATTCCGAACATACATCATTCGGACAGACACTCTGATCTTGATCGACACATTTGCATAATTCCGGATACCGACATCCACGTGATCATCATTTGTTGTGAGGTTTGTGCTGTATACACAAGCGTATGATGATCCATTGCCATTCGATGAAGCGTTCGTTGCTCGTGCTGTCCATACACATCGAGAATACCCAGTTTTTACCGGGACTGATACCTGTATGGTGACTGAGCTGTTCGCAGGAATAGTTTGGTTGTCCTTGTAATATTCATCAGAAATAATCGAATCTTTTTTATTGCTATTTAGTTCTTCAGTAACCAGTAAACCAGATCCCGTTGGGATCTTATTTTATATGCCGCTATTTGCGGAGAAAGGGGATGATATTATGGCCATTGCAACAATGGAGTATATAATGAACGGACAGACCTATCAGTTGCAAAAAGATCTATCGACAGGGAAATACAAAAAAGTTTTGACTGCGCCGGCAAAAAGCAGCTATAGTCAACCAAATCATGTGTATGCTACGACATTAAAGGTTAAGGACCAGGCTGGTAATGTAACAACGATAGACCAGGGCAACGCTGAGTTTGGTAGCAAAATGAAGCTTGATGTGAATGAAAAGGTTCCGCCGGTGATCACTCCGACAAAACCAGGAGATGAAGCATATCTTACGAGTAATAGTGTTCAGATCCAGTTTGATGTGACCGACAATGATTCGGGGGTGGCGCAAGGAAGCATATCGCTGCAGATTGACAACCAGGCGGCAATTACAACAGGGCTGACAAAAACAGAGATCGCGGGTGGTTATCGGTGTGCTTATACTGCAAATATCGCGGATGGCGATCACACGATCAAGATTAATGCAAAGGATAATGACGGCAATGTCGCTTCTCAAGAGACAATCACTTTTGTTGTTGATACGACAAATCCAGAGTTAGAACTGTCCTCCCCGGCAACGGACCTGATCACAAACAAAAAGAGCCTGACTGTCGCAGGCGTGAC
Source organism: Massilistercora timonensis (assembly GCF_048354975.1). Lineage (NCBI taxonomy): Bacteria > Bacillati > Bacillota > Clostridia > Eubacteriales > Massilistercora > Massilistercora timonensis. Next base: position 41,713 of record NZ_DBGCJQ010000064.1, read on the forward strand.
AAGCGATGCGACAAGCGGGCCATGCACGGTGACGATTAAACTCAATGATGTAGATCAGGGTGCGGTAACCGTATCAGGTAGTGGGGACTTTTCGAAGGTGGTTAGCCTTGCGAAAGGGACAAATAATCTCACGGTGCGGTCTACCGATAAGGCTGGAAAGTATACAGAAGTTGAAAGAGCGGTTGTTTATGATCCGGACGCGCCGCAGGTACTGTCTGTGGAAATTACTCCCAACCCGGTGGATGCAGGCGGAGAATTTACGATTACCGTTGAGGCGGTTGACGAATAGGAGGTGCGGCACGTGATCTACATTGATGATATACAGGTCACACCTAACCCAGTTAACACGAACGGGACACTCATAATCGAAGTGACGGCACATGAAGAATATGAAAATGCGAAAAGATATGCCAACCGATATCCGTATCGGTACGGAGAGAAAGGAGAAGAAAAATGAAGCAGTTAATGTTAAACGACGGACGGAGTATGGAGGTGCAGAGTGTTACCGCTTCAGGGGGGATTCTGCACGTTAGAATGATCCTGACCACGTCTGAGCAGCTCAAGGCGTATTTTATGGATACATTTGCGACGTCTGTTATGACCCTCTATGAGAATGGGAAGCCTGTTGATGATCCATATGAAAATTATACGGTCCTGAAGTACATTAAAGAGGAGACCGGCGGGATCTGGGAGGTTGAACTGAGACAGACGGCTGCGGATACGGACAAGCGGCTAACAGATCTTGAAGCAGAGGCAGAGGAGACGCGGGAAGCAATAAGTCAGGCAAATACAGATCTTCAAATGGCGATTGCAGAGCTGACGATGGTGATTGCTACACTTGCGGCGCCAGTCACAGGAACAGAAGGAGGTGAGATGGATGTTTAACGAAAATAGCGTGATCGTGAAAACGTGGGTCAGCTTGGTGCTGGCAGGAACCTACACTCGGGAACAGGTCCCGGAATTGAGTAACTTGAAAACTATCGTATATGGTGTTCTTGATGAACTGAAAGGAGAATAGGTATGACATTTACAAAAAATAGCATTTTGGTGAAAACATGGGTAAGTTTGGTGGTTTCTGGTGTGTTTACAGTAGACCAGGTGCCGGCGCTTTTTAACCTTCGGGCTGTGGTACAGGAGATCATTAGCGAACTGATGGGAGAATAATCTGATGGACGAGTATATTGGAAGACAGGAGCATGAAGAATTCAAGCGTCGCATGGAAGATGAGCATAGGCGGATTAACCACCGGGTGGGTGATTTGGAAAAGACGGTTCGGGAGATCCGGGAGCTGACAGCTAGTGTGGAAAAATTGGCGTCGTCAGTCGAGAGAATGACGAAGTCTCAGGCACTACAGGAAGAGAGGCTGGAAACATTGGAATCCCGTGACGGAGAAACATGGAGAAAAGTGAAGTGGTATCTGCTGACGCTGGCCATCGGAGCGGTTGCCGGTGTTGTTTTTACGCAGTTAGGATTATAAAGGAGGAGAATTATGAACACAGAAATTTTAATGCAGTATTTTACTTATGCACTGATCGCAATCGGTGTGCTGGCCTTTCTGGTCAGCATCATTACCCAGGTGATCAAAGAAATGCCTGGGCTGAAGAACATCCAGACAAACGCGGTCGCCCTGGCCGTGTCTGTGATTCTGTGTCCGGTATCAGTGATCATTGCTTGCCAGTATTTTAATATCGTGATCACGTGGTATTATGTGTTCGCTTCTTTTATCGCCGCTTTTATTGTATATTTAGTCAGCACTGGCGGCTGGGAAAAGGTTGCGGAGATGTGGGAACGGACAAAATATAATAGGACAAAATAAACCAGGAGGGCGGGAAACCGTCCTCTTTTTTCGTTGCGACGTCGCAACAGGAAGGAGAAAACATGGCAAACAGAAATGATATTGTAAAACAGGCAAGATCATGGGTTGGGCTGAAAGAATCAAACGGTTCGCATAAGAAGATCATTGATATTTATAATGGCCATAATCCCAGGGCGAGAAACCATAAGGTCAAATATACGGACGCTTGGTGCGCTACGTTTGTTTCCGCTGTTGCTATTAAGTGCGGCGCAACGGACATCATACCGACTGAGTGTGGCTGCGGCCAGATGATTGCCCTGTTTAAAGAGTTTAAGGCATGGCAGGAAAATGATGCCTACAGACCCCAAGCTGGAGATGTGGTTTTCTACGACTGGGATGATAGCGGGAAGGGAGATAATACGGGCTGGCCAGATCACGTTGGTATTGTTGAAAAGGTGTCCGGGAATACGATTACTGTGATCGAGGGAAATAAGAGCGATGCGGTAGGGCGCAGAACGATCAACGTAAACGGCAAATTTATCAGAGGCTATGGTGTCCCAAAGTATGATGATGGTGGTCTTTCCAGTTCTTCCGGATCCGGTACTTATTACCCGGCGTTCGACAGCGGATCGATCGTAGACGGACTGGCCGGAATCGGAGAGGATAGCAGCAAGGAGATGCGGGCGGCGATCGCGGCGGCGAACGGGATTAATAACTACTCTGGGACGTATGATCAGAATGTTAAGCTGTGCGACCTGGCCAAACAGGGCAAGCTTAAGCGTCCGGGCGCATCATCTGAATCAACACCGGCTGTCTCTAGTGGCGGTACGGGATACCAGGTCGGTGAAGTATACACGCTGCAGAGCAACATGAAAGTCCGGACGGGCCCGGGGACGGGATACCGGATGAAAAGCCACAGCGAACTGACAGCGGACGGCCGGAAGCACGATAAGGATCGGAATGGCTGCCTGGACGCTGGCACAAAGGTTACCTGCAAAGCAGTCGAGACGTCCGGTGATCAGACATGGATCAAGTGTCCGTCCGGATGGATCTGCGCGCGGGACGGAGGATCAGTATTTATACGATGACGTTTCTCACGGAAACACTCCGAGGATCTTTCGTTAAATAGCAAACTGGTGCCAATTCCGATAACGCTTATCCCGGAAAGCTTAAACCTGCCATCTGGGGTTAGTTATCGGTGTTGGAGTTATCCTGCCCTCGGGTTGGCGTTTCTGCGGATCTATCTCCCATCACGGGCGAGCAAGGTCTACGAGCAGGGCGAAGAGTATACGTTGTATACCATACCGTCCGGCGACGGGTATCCAGCCTTTAGCTCTGCTTTATACACGCATGGCGGTGTTAACAATAAGGTTGACGCCCGTGTAGCCGATGGGAAAATAACCATAACGCCGCGTCTCGGAGACGTTGCGGCAAACAACTTGATAACAATCGGTGGGTTCTGGTTTACCGGTTAACTATGATCCGTATATATTTAAACAAACCAGAAACCAGAGAGCTGAATCGCGGCAGTGGCCGGAACATCCGCAACCTTTGGCTGATATCTTACGGCGCCGGCGCTATTTATCGCGCAGTTCGAAACACCAGACCCAGAACTGTAACATGCCAAAGAGATCGAGCGTGCAGGTCTATATCCGGCCTCGATCTCATAAAGACTGTAAGTTGTACCTGCTTCATACGTTTTTGATATCCGCGGATTTACGGTCAGATTCAGTACGCACATCCCTACCGCGGGGTAATAATAGCAGTCATACGTGTAGTCCGTAGAGCCATCATCCAAGCGGGTAACGGCAACCGGTATTTTGCTATTTAACAGCTTTCTTCTTATTAAAATATCATCTCCACAGAAAACGGGATACTTCCTCTGTGCCGATATCGGTCAGAAGCCCAGTCACCTCCTTGTAGGGCATGGTGTACCGCTGGGACAGATAGCGCATGGAGGCGGCCAGTTCCCCGTCCGGTCCTCCGAACTGACTGATGATCACCTGGGCGATCTTGGGGTTGGTCTGGGTGATCTTCACCGGATACTGCAGTCGTTTCTCATAATTCCACATGGATCAACATCCTCCTTCCTGCCAGGGCCAGGGCTCCCTGACCCATTTCCAAGTTTCTTCGTTCTGACACGCGGGGCTGACGGTGTCTATGGTAAGGGGACCAAAGCAGTCGGCGTATTCTTTAAGAGCCTGGTTCCGCTGCTCTTTCATTTCCTGAAAATAAGAGAGGGCTTCCGGACAGTCTGGGTGAGAGTCCAGGAAAAGCTTTACGTCATCGACGGCGAAGCTGACTACGTTGATCCAGTCCAGCATTTCTTTTCGGCTTCTTCTTGCTTCGTTCATCTGCGGCATCCTCCTGTTCCCTGAAATGGTTTGTTCAGATCTTCGAATATGGTCCCGCAGCAGAAGCCCTGGCGGGGGTCATAGAGGCCGCCCCATTCCTGCCAGGGGACGTATGCCATGGCGACGGGCATTTCCTGCAGGGGATCGGCGCCGGCTTTGCCAGAGCAGGGAGTCTTCGCCTGAGCCGGAACACATCCGCAGCCGCCGCGGCGCATGGGATCCTGGGGATAATAGCGATAATTGGGCATATCCATTCTCCTTCTAAAAACATTTGCACTAGTATAGTATGAAAACCGGGGGATTTTGTGATATACTGAAGCAATATGGAGGGTGGAGAACATGTGTTATGAACTGGTCTATCCGGGGAAAATGGATGAAAAAGAGGTGCTGGCCGGGAGCGGGGAGGGAAAGTTCCTGCGGCTGGAGCGGGTATTTTCATGTGGCGGGGAGGAACCGTGGAGGAATCTTCTGGTCTTTGGCGATAATTTAGAGTTCCTGCGGTCTGTGTACCAGGAGGAGGATCCGCTGACCCGTGGACAGGTAAAGGGGAAGGTGAACCTGATCTACATTGATCCGCCTTTTGCCACGTCCGATGAGTTCCGGAACCAGGAAGGGGCGTGGGCATACCAGGATAAAAGGACGGGGGCAAAGTTCCTGGAGTTCCTGAGAAGGAGGCTGATCCTGGCAAGGGAGATCCTGGCCCCGGGCGGAAGCATTTTTCTCCATCTGGATCAGAAGATGAGCCATCCGGTGAAGGTGATCATGGATGAAGTCTTTGGGAGGAGCAATTTCCGCAATGAGATCGCCTGGTGTTACACCGGTCCTTCTCAGGCGGGAAAATATTTTCCCAGGAAGCACGATACCATCCTGTTCTACAGCAGAAGCGCCGACTATTATTTTGATCCGCCCAGAGTGCGGCATAAGAGCGGCGTCCACAACAGCGGCCAGTTGTTTGGTGCTGTCGGGGAAGAAACGGGGAAGAAAGAGGCCATGGAGAAGCAGGGGAAGCGGGTAGAGGACTGGTGGACGGACATCTGGTCCTGCGACCGGTACCGCGGTGAACTGGCCGGTTATCCCACCCAGAAACCGGAAGAGCTGCTGCGCCGGATCATCCTGGCGGTCACCCGGGAGGGGGATCTGGTGATGGATTTCTTCGCCGGAAGCGGTACGACGGCGGTGGCGGCGGAGAAGCTGGGAAGACGATGGGTCCTCTGTGATGAAGGGAAGCTGTCCATTGCGGTTTGTCAGAGGCGGCTTCTTGCCATCGGAGAAGGGAAGGATCTTAAGAGCATTGAGCAGCGCCCGCCAAAATACGGAAAGGAATGCGGGCCTTTCGGTGTGTATCGCCTGGCATCCCAGGATGAAGAGAACTGGTCCTGTCCGGCGCCTCCAGGGGTAGGAGCCCGGATAGAAGAACGGGCGGGGGAACTGGTCCTTGTTGTTACAGAGTTCTGTTCCTGTGAGACACAGACGGGGAAAAGGGGAAAGAAAAGAGAAGGGAATTTCGGGGACCTGGCGGGGATCCTTACAGGCGCCGGCCGGGAGGATGGAAGTTTTGAGATCCGGGAGTTTTATTTCGCGGATCATCTGAAGCCGGAAGGCGGAAAGATCTGTATCCCGCTTGCAGGGATGGAGAAAGACGGGGAGATATGGGCAGTGTTTCTGGACATTTACGGAAATGAGACGAAGCGGCAGTTTCCCTGTCCGGGAATTTAACGGTTGTTTTTCTTCGCGCAACTGAGTATAATGAAGACGATTGGAGTGTAGATATTATGGCAGGGACGCGCAGAAGAAGAAAAGAGAATACAGGACCAGTCCCGGTTCGTTACTATGATTATAGTCTCGTTGCGGTGCTGGTCTTTCTTGTATGTTTTGGCCTGGTGATGCTCTACAGCACCAGCGCTTATACCGCATTGATCGAAAATGAAGACAGTATGTATTATTTTAAGAGGCAGATCCTGTTTTGCGGTGCAGGTGTCGTCATCATTTACGTGGTATCCAGGATCAATTACCACTGGTATATCGGGAAGGCGAAGGCGATCTATTTCTTCTCCCTGTTCCTGATGTTTCTGGTTAAAACGCCGCTGGGGAAAGAGGTCAACGGGGCCAGACGGTGGATCCGGCTGCCCATGGGGCAGCAGTTTCAGCCCTCAGAGCTTGCCAAGATCGCGGTGATCCTGTTTATTCCCGTATTGATCTGCAAGATGGGAAAGGAGTTCCGGTCTTTGCAGGGAGTGGTGAAGATTCTGGCCTGGGGCGGCGTTTGCGCGGCGGCGGTGCTGTTCCTCACGGACAACCTGAGTACGGCGGCTATCGTGTTTGGGATCACGTATATCGTGGTGGCGGTGGCTCATCCCCGGACGAAAGTGTTTCTGGCGCTGGCGGGGATCGGAGTGGCAGGGCTTGTGACTTTTGTCCTGGCCTTTGGAAGCGGTTTTGCTTCCAGCAGCGATTTCCGTCTCCGGAGACTTGCGGCATGGCTGCACCCGGAGCAGTATGCGGACGGCCAGGCTTACCAGACGCTGCAGGGGCTTTACGCCATCGGTTCCGGCGGGTTTTTTGGCAAGGGGCTTGGGAACAGCGCCCAGAAGATGGTGATCCCGGAGGTGCAGAACGACATGATCCTTACGGTGATCTGCGAGGAACTGGGAGTGTTCGGGGTGATCGTGGTGCTTGTGCTTTTTGGCATGCTGTTGTACCGGATCCTTTTTATCGCCCAGAACGCGCCGGATATGTACGGGACTCTGGTGGTGATGGGGATCTTTGCCCACATTACCCTGCAGGTGTTCCTGAACATCGCAGTAGTCACCAACATCCTTCCCAATACGGGAGTGACCCTTCCCTTTATCAGTTACGGAGGTACGTCGGTGCTGTTTCTGATGGCGGAGATGGGCATCGTTTTGGGCGTGTCCAGGACCATCAAACTTAGTGAATAATTTCCTTTTCTTTCCGGAAGTTCTGTGTTATGATATTAGAAGTGGTATTTAATACTATGTATAATAGAAACGAATGACAGGCAAGAGGCATGAGAGGATGCCAAAACGCCGGGAGGATGACGATGAGTTATAAGATTGTTGTGGACAGCTGTGGAGAGCTGACAGAAGAGATGAAGAAGTCCGGACATTTTGAGACCGCTTCTCTGGAGATCGATGTCAACGGGCACCATATCATTGATGACGAGACATTTGATCAGAAGGAATTCTTAAGGCTGGTGGCGGAGTCGCCGGAATGTCCCAAATCATCCTGCCCTTCTCCGGAGCGGTACATGGAGGCATTTCACTGTGATGCGGACCATGTATACGCGGTGACGCTTTCCGCGGAGCTGAGCGGTTCCTACAACAGCGCGGAGCTTGGAAAGAAATTATATCAGGAAGAATACGGGGAGAAGGATATCTATGTGTTCAACTCCCGTTCCGCCTCCATCGGGGAGACCCTGATCGCAAGAAAAGCGGCGGAGTGCGAAGAGAAAGGCATGAGCTTCCAGGAGACGGTGGAGACGGTGGAGGCCTATATTGAGGGGCAGAACACTTATTTTGTGCTGGAGACACTGGAGACCCTGCGCAAGAACGGAAGGCTGACCGGGCTGAAGGCCATCGTGGCGTCGGCGCTGAACATCAAGCCGGTGATGGGGGCGACCCCTGCGGGAACCATCCGTCAGCTGGGCCAGGCCCGGGGGATCAAGAAGGCGCTGGTGAAGATGGTGGATGAGATCATGAAGGATCTGAAGGATCCCATGGAGAAAGTCCTGGCAATCTCCCATTGCAATTGTCCCCAGAGGGCGAAGGATGTGGCGGAGATGCTGAAGGCGCGGGCTACATTTAAGGAGATCATGATCCTGGATACGGCAGGCATCAGCAGCATGTATGCATCCGACGGCGGTGTGATCGTGGTTGTATAATCCGAAGAACTGTGGTAGAATATCCCTATTGGAACTGATAGGAGGAATACAGTCGCGATGAGTCAGGAAAAAGTAGACAGATATAAGAAGGAAAAGGCAAACCGCAAGCAGATCATGCGCAAGGAGAAGATGGCGAACCTGCTGCGCAAGTGCGTGGTGGGGATCGTAGGGCTGATCCTGGTAGGGTGGATCGGATATTCCGCTTACGGTACTTATGAGAGCAGTAAGCCCAAGGAAGAAGCGCAGATCGATTATTCCGTTTTTGATGAGCTTCAGGGCCGGCTGGAGGCCGTGCAGGAAGAAGAAGCCGCGGCACAGGAAGCGGAGTAACAGCAGTTACCTGCGAAGGCAGAGACTGGATCAACAGAATAGAATAAGGAAGATAAAACAAGACCGCAGAATGGTAAAACATTCTGCGGTCCTTTCTTTTTTTCAATTAGGGACAGGGTATTTTCAATCTGGGACGTGGTATTTTTAAAAATACCACGTCCCAGATTGAAAAAAGGGTTGAAATTACCTAAAAAGTAGTTTACAATGAGTTCAAGTGGTAGGAAGTGGAGAAAAGTGGAACGAAGTGGCGAGAAAATGGAGAGCCATTTCGAAAGAGGGTGAGTTTCATGTTGAAAGGAGAGTACAGTCATAATATCGACCCAAAGGGCAGATTGATCATTCCCGCGAAGTTTCGTGACGATCTTGGGGAGAATTTCGTCATTACCAAGGGGATGGAGAATTGTCTGTACGTATATCCGGAAAACGAATGGAACGCCTTCGAGGAGAAGCTGAATGCTCTGCCAACCACCACAGATAAGAAAGCCCGTGCTTTTGCGTACTTCTTTCAGGGGAGCGCTTCGGACGGAGACCTGGACAAGCAGGGGAGGACTTTGATTCCCGCAGTCTTAAGGGATTACGCGAAGCTTGAGAAGGAAGTGGTCTTCATCGGTATGGGGAAGCGTGCCGAGATCTGGGACAAAGCAAGATGGGATGAAAAGAATGCTGAAGTGGAACTCAATATCGAGGACATCGCCTCCGATATGGAAGCGAGCGGATTCAGTATCTAGAGGGAGAAGATATGGAATTCGAACACAGATCAGTATTGCTTGAAGAAACTGTAAACGGCCTGAATGTCAGACCTGACGGAATCTACGTGGACGGAACGCTGGGGGGCGGAGGACACGCTTATGAGATCTGCAGGCGGCTGGGCCCTAAGGGGAGTATTGTAGGAATAGACCAGGATGCGGCGGCGATCGAGGCCGCGGGCGTCCGACTGAAAGACTTCGGGGAGAAGGTCACGATCGTAAGGAGCAACTATCGTGATATGAAGTCGCAGCTCCAAAAGTTAGGCATTGACAAGGTCGACGGGATCGTACTCGATCTGGGCGTATCATCCTACCAGTTAGATA
>NZ_DBGCJQ010000065.1:0-24501 GCF_048354975.1 Massilistercora timonensis
ATATCCCCCAATTTCACATTTTGATCACCCTCACCATCTCCTTCTTCTGGATTATAGACATAGTCTTCATCCGCCGCTTTTGGAAGCGCATATAAAAAGGAAGTCCCATTTCCATCAGGTGTATCCGCCACATGACCTGTAAAATTCTTATTACCCACCAGGAAATAATCATGTTGGAATTGCTCATATGGCTGATCATCCCATGTTGCATCCAGCCAGTAATATGCGCCGTCATCCATTTGAACCATATTCCAGGCATGAGCGCCTCCATTGCCAAGTCCTGTCACAAAAATATTATTTATCCCATAACAGTTCATCATTACCTGCATAACTTTCGCATATCCTTCACATACTGCAGATTTACTAGAGGTCATCGCTCCTGCGATCGAATGACTGATCGGAACAGAAGTATCCTCTGAATACTTAATATCCGCTATCAACGTATCGTGTATCTTCAAAATCTTCTCATAGTATGAATCTGTTTCAGAAATCTTCGACTGATATACATTTTCTGCCGTTCCTACAATCTCATCATAAGCGGCGGTTCTGGTACCGCCATCTCTATATTCGTCATAAGTTAATACGATCAGACGGCTTGTAGAATAGACCACCCGATTAGAAAGCCAGAAAAACTGCGGGTTATCATGCCGGAAAGTAAAATATACTTCTATCTTCTCATCCTCTGTCAAATCATAGTCTCCCACATCCACTGTCACTGCTTCAGCGTATTGAATTCCACTGGATGTCTCAACTGTCCCTGCGTCAGTACCATCTACAGTAAAAACCTTGCTCTCCTCCAATAACTTTTTATATAAATACTGCCTTCCCTCCGGATTCGAGCGCATTTTCATATCCCGATATCCATAATCTGATCCATACTCAAGAAAAGGATCTGAACTGACTGCTCCGGGAGATTCCTGATTTTGGCTTTCTTCTGCTTCCAGCCACTCTTCTGCTTCTTCGTCAGAAATTTCAATTGCCTCTAACTGCTCCAAATCTCCTGTTGCTTCCCGCACTACATGGACTTTCTCTTCCGCCCGAGCCTCAACAGAAAACAGACTCACGCAAAAAACTGCCACAAGGGCAAATAAAGCTTTTATCATCCAGCGATAAAAACTTTGCTTTCTATCCTCACACATTTCCCTTCCCTCCATCTGATATGAAAACAGCGTGGCTTTCTCGCCACGCTGTTTATGCTTTTCTTATCTTACTCTACGGTTTCTTCTTCTGATAAGCACTATTGTCGCCATCGCTCCTACAAACAGCGTAACATACAATATGATCATTGCCGGGTCGCCGGTACGCACACCGCTCTCATCACCCTTGGCAACACCAGTCTCATTTCCCGCACTGTCAGAGCCGTCACTCTGTCCCGGTTTACCGGTATCAACCGCTTTGACGGTAATCTCACAGGAAATCTCTTTTTCACCTACCGTTGCCGTAATAGTCGCTTTGCCTGCCTTTAACGCCGTCAAATTGCCGTTCTTATCAACAGTCAGAACACTTGCATCAGAACTGTTCCAGATCACATCTCTATCATCTGTGGTGTTCTGCGGGTTATAAATAACATGAAGAACGTCCTTCGCACCCACCTGCATCTCTTTGATAATCTTATCAAATGCGATGGAATCCAGCGGAATCTCCTGAACCTCTACTTCCACTTCTACATTATATGGTCCATATGTATTTCCACTTCCATCTTTTGCGACAACAACCGCTTTAACTGTAGTCTTTCCTTCTTTCAGAGCAGACAATCTTCCTGTCTGGTCAATAGACGCAACAGTCTCATCAGAACTTGTCCACTCAATAAGTACACCATCTGTAATCTCATGATCACTCATGATATCTTCAAGATTCAGCTGATAATACATATCAACAGACTGTCCTTTAAGAAGAGCTTCTTCCATATCTTCAAACGCAAGCTTTCCACCCAGGTCAGCCTCTAAATGGTTCTCTTTCACTGTCACCTGCGTCTGTGCGGTATATTCTTTCGTTTCATTCGTCAGGGTTATAACTTTAACTTTTGCAGTAATTTCTGCGGTCCCTTCTTTCAGGCCTTCAACAGTACCATCACCATAAACGGCTGCCACATCCGGAACACTGCTGGTCCATTCTACGGATATAATCGTATCATCGTTTTCTTCCGGATCGCATACTACATCTAATACGGTAGTTCTCCCTCTATTCAGAGTTACGGTCTGAGGAAGTGTAACCTTTTCAATGTGAACCGGAACTGTGACCACACACTCTGCCTTTGTTCCGTTCCATGCTTCTGCGGTAATGGTTGCAGTACCGCCTTTATCAGTTGCAGTCACCGTCACTTTATCACCAGAATTTGTCTTCTCTGATGATACAGTCGCTACTGACGGATTGTCGCTGCTCCATTTAATAGTTTTGTCATCATCAGTTGTTGTATCAGGACCGATGACTGCCATCAACTCAATTGCCTCATTCTTTTCAACAATTGCGCTTTTTTTGTCCAGAGAAACGGTATCAATTGGAATCTCTGTCACCGTTACAGTCACTGTAGCCGTTACGTCATTTGCACCTTTCAGTGTGATAACCGTTGTACCAGCTTTCAAAGCCTTCACATTTCCATCGGCATCTACTGTTGCTACTGTCTGATCAGAAGACGTAAAGGTCACAGGCTCTTTATCTGTTGTATCACTCGGAACAAGTTTATAACCAATCACTGCCGTCTGATTCTTCATCAGTTCCAGTGTGCCTTGAACATCTATATTTTCAAGAGGAGCATCAACCGCTACTGCACATACGTCTGTATGATTTCCAACTTTAGCCGTAATTTTTGCACTTCCAATTCCCACCGCTGTTACGGTACCGCTTCCATCCACAGTTGCCACAGACAAATCAGAACTTTCCCATGTTACTGTTCTGTCATCAGTTGTATTTTCTGGTACATATGTAACTGTTAAAGTTTCACTCTCTCCACGATGAATCGTGGTACTCTCTTTTATACTGATCCCTGTCAGGTTTACTTCCTGAACAGTGATCTCGTATTCTCCCTTAATTTCTCCTATCTGCGCTGTGATTGTTGCTGTCCCATCAGCAATTGCAGTTACAAGGCCTGCCTGATCAACAGTCGCTATCTTCTCGTTACTGCTGCTCCACTGAATCGTTCCTGTCTCAGTCGTATCTTCTGGAACGCGTTCTGCTGTCAGTTGAAGAGTTTCTCCTTTTTTGATCGTATCACGTTTGCCTTCTCCTGTAACCGTAATCTCTTTCAAGGGGACATTAACGGTCACTTCACAAGAAGCACTGTGGCCATTTGCTGTTGCGGTAATCTTAGTTGTACCTGCCCCAACTGCTTTTACCGTTCCATCTTCACTAACTGTTGCCACTTTTTCATTAGCGCTGGACCATGTGATCGCGCTGCTGGCATCTTCTGGTTTTAAAGTGGCTGTAAGTTTTTCTGTTTCACCTTTAGCAATTGTTGTTGAAGTCTTATTTAATGAAATATCTGTTGCCGGAACTTCAACCGATAAATTTGTATTATCGGCAACTGTACTGGAAACTTCATTGACACCATATTCATCGCTCACCTTGGGCTCAGAAGTAAATTCAATCTTCCCTGTAGGCGCATTATCTTTTACTTTAAAAGTAACGGTTACCAGTGTTCCATTTGAAAGCACCTCTGGTTTGGCAACCACTACATTTACTCTCTGATTCGTTCCCGTGGCGCTTGAAACCACGGCTCCTTCTGCTACCGATCCTAATTCACTGTCTATATATTCTAATTTTGTATTATCATAATTCAAACGATACGATAATGTATAACCATCTGTCTTATTTCCTGACATTTCGATCGTCACAGTAACCTGATCACCCCGTTTTACAACTTCTTTATCTGCAGAAACTGTAAACACCAAGCTATCACCTGCAGCTTCCACTTTCTGTGGCACCGCCGCAAAGCAGATACTTGCAACCATAACGAATGAAAGAATAAAAGAAAACATCTTTTTCATACTTCTCATTCCCATTTTAACAACTCCTCCTAATCAACCACGATTTGCCCAATTGTTCTTTGTAATTATATTATTTATGGAACTCATTGTCAATATTTTATCCCTTATTAGTTCATATTTATTTCAGTAACAAATGATAGGCTAAAATTTATATGAACAATATTTCCTAATATTAAGGAGGTTAATCAATGGCTTTGATTGATCCTGTCATGATGGGAGAACGTATTAAAAAACAACGGTTACTAAATGGCTATTCACGTGAAAAACTTGCAGAAATGGCTGACATTACTCCAAGATTTTGCTATGATATTGAACTTGGTCTAAAAAATATGTCCGTCACTACTCTCTGTAAATTATCTGATTCTCTTCACGTTTCCGTAGACTATATCCTTTTTGGTTCTACACAAATTGAAGAAGTAGATCCAATTATCGGAATGATTTCTCTCTGTCCTTCCAACAAACGTTCACATCTCGAACAAATTATTTCCCATTACATCCAAGCTGTACAATCTGATGACATTACATAAATAGGGCGGATTTTACTAAATCCGCCCTATTTATCTAGTTAAACTGTATCTGTCTTTTCCACTATGTAATTCATAATCCTTGTCAAATCAAAAATATCTACTTCCCCATCCTCATTCACATCAGCCGCTTTATATTTATCCCCTGTCAACTGGGCCTTCTCAACAATATGATTCATACATTGTGTCAGATCAAAAATGTCTATTTCCTCATCTCCGTTGACATCCCCCAGCATAACCTCCGATTCATCCACCTGGGAAGATATCATAAAGGAGTACTTCTCCTGAATAGTTCTCTGTCCACCTGCATTTGCATAGAGGATCTGGCTGGCGACACCCGTTCCCTGAAGTCCATTGGGGAAATTGATCTCAACATAGCCATCTTCATTTACCCTTACATTCTCCGCTACGATAGTTGGTGTACCATCCTCACCCACTCTGGAGATCCGCACCGGGTTCTCCCCACACTGGTCACGGAATTCATCATCCACCTTCACGCGGATCGTCACAGGCATGGAGGCATCCGATGTTATAACATCAACCGGATAGTAAAGGTCATCCTCTTTCACGCCTGCTTCATCTTCTACCAGGGCTTCCCGCTTGATCCGCAATTCCAGATCCATATCAGGTATTGCCAACAAATCTTCCCCTTTAATTACAATCTCAGAATCCCCCTGGGAATCGGGGATAATAACTGTCAGTTTTTTGTCCTGAACCGCCTGGAAAAATTCCGTAGGAATTCTATATTCGGAGAGGTCCTCAAGGTATGATCCTTTTACGACCACCGTTCCGCCCTCTTCAACATTTTCTGTTGCTTCCATCACGTTACCATTCGCCAGATCTGTCACAACCATATTTTCCTGTGTCTGCTTTACTGTAAGAGCAAAGGATCTTTCCGGCGGCATCTGCACATAATCATCACCATAAGGGCCAAGAATAATATTTCCAAGCTTATCGTACAAATATGTAGAATAATTTTCCCGGATAGACCCGTCTACAATAAGAATGCTGAACAAATCATAATCTCCGGCAGTGCAATATGGATCCACCACAAAATCACAGATATACTCATCTCCCTGCAAGATTACATTCCTGCTCTCCAGAGACAGATATGTATCAGTCTCTCCGTCTCCATCCTGATCACACTCATAATCCAACCTTAACCTGGAGATTCCTGTCTCGTCATTCACCTTAATCCTGCACTGGATCACCTCTCCCGCTTCCGCCTGATTCACCTGAAGGCTAAGATCCTCAAATATTGGTGCGTCAAAATCTTCATCCGGGGAGGCGCTCTCTGAAACAGTAAATTCACAGGTATCGATTACTGAAATGCTGTCATCCTTCAAATAGGCTTCTAATTTTCCATTCTCCCCATTATAACCATAGTAATTACTGTTTCCAGCCTCATCTCCCAGCGTAATCTCCCGCAGATAGTAGGTTCCTTTAACAATCTTTTCATCCAGTTCAATCTCTGCCACATAGCAGCCGCGCTCTGCAGAATAAGATATCGGGGAATAATAATAGTCTTTGAAGATATATGCCTCTTCACCGGTAAATTCCTTCGGATTTGTACTCATTCCCATAATGACATTATGCACCCGGTTCTTATCCCAAAATGCCCAACTGAGGGTATCAACTGGTGACACCTCTTCCCCTTTTGTCCTGATCTCCAGTTCGATCTTCCCCGGAACCGTTGCGGACTGAGGATTTACCTTGACACTTTCAATGATTGGGGCCTGTGTATCAGTAGTTGAAGTTAAAGTCGTAACGGACCAGTCAATTTCCCCATGGTAGGGAAGCACATCCATGACCCCATCACGATAAGGATCTGCAGCAGTTACTCCGGTTCCTATCAAATCGTCACTCCACCGCTTATCATAATAGGTAGCTGGCCAAAAATCATTATTTATTTCTGATCCGTTAATTGACAATAATGACAATTGATAGTTGCTTACCCCAGAATACCGGCTGATTTCCACAGGGAAACGCAATTCTGCTTCCGCCCCTGGATCCAAAACAAACTGTTCTCCCTCTGAATACACCATCTTGTAAGCAGAGTCGTCATCAACACCATCCCATTGAATCCAACATCTTTCAGGCACAACCGGAACTTTCTTTTTAATATCGTTATAAACCGTCAGGACCACCTCAAAAGATTCTCCCGCTGTTAGATGATCCTTATCCGCAACACCTTCGATCTTCAGATCTTTCACTTTCAATCCATTGCTCTCTATGCCCTGAACACTCAGAGTACTTGCTTGCGGCTGAATAACAAGTTCCTTCTCTGTATCATAACTGATCAGCCCGTCAACCCCGTCTGACAGTTGATAACTTCTGCTGTTTCCCGCATAGTCTGTAATATTAATAAACCCAAGTTTATATTCTCCGGGGATCAGATCGTCTCCATAGGCAGATACCTCTATGACCCCATCTCTTGTACAATTCTCCTCTCCATAACCAGAATCAGAAACGGTAATTTCCGAATCGCCATCAATTTCATAATAAGTAAAATCAACCGCTTTTACGCCCGACCCCTCTTCACTGTAATAAACGTCAAACAGAAGATCCTCTCCGGTCGCAATCGGATTCTCACTCAACATACGAATATCTGTAACTTCCGGCAGAAAAGGATCCTCCCCCGAACTTGTCACTGTGAAATCAGCTTCCCCGTTATATGGGAAATGGTCAGTTATCGCTGTTGCATCATTTGTACAATCCAGGGTACCTTCGTAGTAATTATTATAATAATAATCCCCATCTGCATAAAAATAGATCATGTCCAGAGTATACTCACCCTGTACCGCATACCTTCCAAGATCTATCTCCACCTCCAGCGGACCTTCAGATGGATTAACCGGATTTTCAAAGAACTCTGCATTCCAATACAGATATTCCCCTGTATCCGTACAGAAACCTATTTGCGCGCTTTGTACAACGCAGCCTTCCGGCGCTTTCAGATCAAGCTGGATCGTCAATGTTCCCGGCGCGGAAATATTATTCAGATCCACATCTTCTTTTACAGAGATACCTGTCAACTTTACAGTCGCTTCCTCTGTCCCGCTTTCCTGCTTGCTCTCCGCAGCCTTTGGCTGATCCTGCGCTTCTTCCGGCCTGGTCTCCTCTTTCTTCTCTTCCGCAGCTTTTGGCTGTTCTGCGGCTACCTCAGGTTTCTTTTCTTCTTCTTTTTCCTCAGTCTTGCCCTCTTCTTTGTCAGGCTCTTCCGCCTCCGGGCTTTCCACCTCTGTCTTCGTCTCCTCGGCTTCCGTCTCAGGCGCTTCAGTCATTTCTTCCGTCTCTTCCTGTCCCGCCGCCGGCTCTGCCTTGGCAAGCACCGGCGTCATGCTCCCAGAGTACAGGGTGCACATCATGACTGCCACAAGAAGAACAGCTGTCAATTTCTTTATCCTTCTCATATTCTTCCTCCTCATCTGGCAACGATATTTTTGCACAAATCTTTCTGTATATTATAACGAATCAAGAACTATTATTCAATATTTTATCCCTTATTAGTTCATATTTATGACGCAAAAAAACTCTGGAAGAAAACCAGAGTTTTTACCCTGTCCCTTTTTAGAGCAAGAACTCGCTCATCACCGAGTTGCTCACATCGATGCCCCGCTCACTCAGGCGCACGTATCCCTCTGCTTCTTCCAGCATTCCCAACTGGTACATCCGATCCAGCACATCCTGGTATACGCTCTCCAGGGTACGCCCAAAGGTCTCCCGGAACTGCTCTTTTGATACGCCTTCCATCTTCCGCAGTCCCAGAAACATGTATTCTTCCATTTGCTCAGACACCGTCAGTTCCTGTGGTTCTTCCCCTTCTACCCAGCGCCGGTTGCCGATGAGAGAAGCCGCGCTCTCCCCGATCCCCAGATATTCGGTCCGGTTCCAGTACCCCAGGTTATGGCGGCATTCGTATCCCGCCCTGGCATAGTTGGAAATCTCATAGCGGTGATAGCCGTAATCCTTAAGGATCCTTGCAGTGTCATGGTACATCTGCCGCTCCGTGTCCTCGTCAGGCAGTTCTTCTGCATGCCGCCCTTCCCCGTACCGCTCATAGAAGGGCGTACCTTCCTCGATGATAAGACTGTAGGCGGAGATGTGCTCCGGCCCCAGCTGTGCCGTCCGGATAAGGGTGTCCCGCCAGCTTTCCGCCGTCTGATAAGGAATGGCCGAGATGAGATCCACATTGATGTTGGAAAATCCCTCCTCCCGGGCCATCTGGTAAGTATCCAGGAAATCCTGCCGGGTGTGGATCCGCCCCAGCATCGCAAGTTCCCGGTCGTCCATGGACTGTAAACCTATGCTCAGCCGGTTGATCCCTAAGTTCCGGTAGATCTTAAGCTTCTCCCGGGACACGGTTCCCGGATTCATCTCCGTGGTGATCTCCACATCTTCCGCCAGGGAAAAGGTCTCCCGGATGGCCTGGAAGATCTGCCTGGTCTCTTCCGCCTCCAGGATGGAGGGCGTGCCCCCTCCCAGGAAAATGCTGACAACCAAAGAAACCTCTGCCAGATCTCCGTGGGAACGGATCTTCCGGCAAAGGTCTTTCACATAGGCCTGCCGCGCGGCCCCGCTGGCCGGGGCAGACCTGAAATCACAGTACTTACATTTGCTAGCGCAAAATGGAATATGAAGATATAACTCCAAAGGTTTTCTGCCTGACTGCTCCATCGTCACTGCTCCTGTTACTTATCATCCAGCTTCAGCACACTCATAAATGCCTTCTGGGGAATCTCTACACTGCCCACCTGGCGCATCCGCTTCTTGCCTTCTTTCTGCTTCTCCAGAAGCTTCTTCTTCCGAGTGATGTCGCCGCCGTAGCACTTGGCCAGCACGTCTTTACGCAGGGCCCGCACTGTCTCCCGGGCAATGATCTTGCTGCCGATAGCCGCCTGGATGGGGATCTCAAAGAGCTGCCGGGGGATCTCTTCCTTCAGCTTCTCGCACATCTTCCGCCCCCGCTCATAGGCGGTATCCCCATGGACGATAAAGGAAAGGGCGTCCACCTCTTCCTTGTTGATCAGGATATCCAGCTTCACCAGCTCGGAACGCTCGTAGCCCGCCAGCTCATAGTCAAAAGAAGCATAGCCTCTGGAACGGGATTTCAGCGCGTCAAAGAAGTCGTAGATGATCTCATTGAGGGGCAGGCGGTAACGCAGCACTGCCCGGGTCTCCTCAATGTACTCCATACCTTCATAGACGCCCCGC
The DNA here is from genome assembly GCF_048354975.1 of Massilistercora timonensis. NCBI lineage: Bacteria > Bacillati > Bacillota > Clostridia > Eubacteriales > Massilistercora > Massilistercora timonensis. The sequence continues at coordinate 9,722 of NZ_DBGCJQ010000065.1, forward strand.
CGCTCCTGGCACAGATCCATGATAGAACCGATATATTCAGAAGTCACCATGATCTCTGCCTTCACCACCGGCTCCTCCATGTAGTCGATCTCCGACGGATCGGGAAGATTGGTGGGGTTGGTCAGGTCGATCACATCTCCGTTGGTCTTATAGACTTTGTAGATTACACTGGGGGCAGTGGTCACCAGATCCAGGTTGTACTCCCGCTCCAGCCGCTCCTGGATGATCTCCAGGTGCAAAAGCCCCAGGAATCCGCAGCGGAATCCAAATCCCAGCGCCACCGACGTCTCCGGTTCAAACTGAAGAGAAGCGTCGTTGAGCTGCAGCTTCTCCAGCGCGTCTCTCAAATCTGGGTACTTGGCCCCGTCTGCCGGGTACATGCCGCAATACACCATAGGATTCACCTTCCGGTAACCGGGAAGGGGCTCTGCGCAGGGATGTTCCGCGTTGGTCACCGTATCTCCCACCCGGGTTTCCTTCACATTCTTCAGACTGGCGGTAATATATCCTACCATGCCCGCGCTCAGCTCCTCGCAGGGAATGAACTGGCCGGCGCCAAAATAGCCCACTTCTACCACTTCCGCCTTCGCCCCGGTAGCCATCATACGGATGGGTGTGCCCTTTCGCACCGTCCCGTCCTTGATCCGGCAGAATACGATCACGCCTTTGTAAGAATCATAGACAGAGTCAAAGATCAACGCTTTCAGAGGCGCATCCGGATCCCCCTGGGGCGCAGGGATCTTCTCTACCACCTGTTCCAGCACCTGATCCACGTTAAGCCCGGTCTTGGCTGAGATCAGCGGAGCGTCGGAAGCCTCGATGCCGATCACATCCTCAATCTCCTCGATCACCCGCTCCGGCTGGGCGCTGGGAAGGTCGATCTTATTGATCACCGGCATCACATCCAGATCATGGTCTAGGGCCAGATACACATTGGCCAGCGTCTGGGCCTCCACTCCCTGGGCCGCGTCCACCACCAGGATGGCGCCATCGCAGGCGGCCAGGCTCCGGGACACCTCATAGTTAAAGTCCACATGTCCCGGGGTGTCAATGAGATTGAAAATATATTCTTCTCCGTTTTTCGCCTGATACACGGTGCGGACGGTCTGAGCCTTGATGGTGATCCCCCGCTCCCGCTCCAGTTCCATATTGTCCAGCACCTGGGACTGCATCTCCCGGCTGGTGAGAAGCCCGGTCATCTCGATGATCCGGTCCGCCAGGGTAGATTTCCCGTGGTCAATATGGGCAATGATACAAAAATTGCGAATTTTACTCTGGTCTATTCCTGCCATTTTCTATCCTCTTTCTCTTATTACTTCTTGTCTTCCCCTCCGGGAGCCGTACGCCTGCTCCTCTCCAGGATATAGATCTCCACGCTCATCCGGTCTCCCAGCCGTCCGGTCTTCACCGCTTCTTCCAGTTCCGCCGCCTCTTCCATGGCTTCTCTTAATTCCCGGGTGGTAAAATTCCGGCACTGCTGCATATATTTTCCCGCCACAAAGGGATGGAGTTTTGCCACACTGGCGATCTTCGCCTTATCGGCCCCGGTCTTCATAAGCTCCTTCACCTCCAGGAGCAGCCTGAACTGCCGGGACAGAAGGTAGAGGATCCGCATGGGCGGCTCTTTTAACGCCAGCAGATCATAGTAGTACTCCAGGGCTTTTTTCTGTTCCTTCCTGGCTACCGCCTCCACCATGTCGAAGATCTGGTTGGTGATCTGAACAGTGCAGATGTCGTCGATATCCTGCCCGGTGATCTCCGTCCTTCCCATGGTATAGGCGATCAGCTTCTCCATCTCCCGGGACAGGTTCTCCATGTCCGTTCCCACCTGCTCTACCAGGTGGCGGGCTGACCGCTCCGTGATCTGCCTGCCTTCCCGCTTCAGATGTCCGGCGATCCAGTAGAGCAGGGTCTTCTCGTCCTGCCGGCCAAGCTCCACCGCCCGGCCCACCGTCTTCACCGCCTTAAACATCCTGCTTCTTTTGTCTACTTCCTGTTCCACAAAGAGAAAGCAGGCGGTCTCCGGCAGTTCTTTCATATAGTCGGCAAGCTGAGGCTCCGCGCTCTTGAAGAACCCGGAATTCTCCACCACGATCAGACGGCGCTCCGCGAAAAAGGGCATGGTCTCCGCCAGATCGATAAGCTCCGCCCCGTCGATCCCCTTGCCTTCATAATAGGCATAGTTCATGGTATCCCCTTCCGGCAGCATGGCCCTGGTCAGCCGGTCCTTATACTGTTTCTTCAGATAGGCTTCCTCTCCATAGAGAAGATATACCTGCTTAAACTGTCCTGTTTTGATGTCTTCATTTAGACTTTTCATAGATTATCTGATCATATCCCTTGTAATCTCATCCAGGCTGTGAGCTCCGCACATCGCCATGGTGTCGGCAAGCTCCAAAGCCAGTTTCTGAACCAGTGCATGAACGCCTTCGGCCGCTCCCCCGTAGACCGCCGTCACAAAGGGCCGTCCGATCAGCACTGCGTCCGCGCCCAGTGCAAGAGCCTTGAATATATCCACACCAGAACGGATCCCTCCGTCCACCAGGATCTTCATCTCGCTGCCCACAGCGTCCGCGATCTCCGGCAGAACCTCCGCCGTGGAAGGACACTGATCCAGCACCCGGCCGCCGTGGTTGGATACCACGATGGCAGAAGCCCCTGCTTCCTTTGCTTTCCTGGCTCCCTTCACAGTCATGATTCCCTTCACGATGAAGGGAACTCCTGCCGCAGCCACCACTTCCTTAAGCTCCTCTACCGTCTTACTTCCTGCCGGCGGGGTCAGCCCCTTAAGAAATGGAAGACCAGCGGCGTCAATATCCATAGCAGCCGCGAAGGCACCGGATTCCTTTACCAGAGCGAATTTCTCCTGCAGGGTGGCAAGATCCCAGGGCTTGACCGTGGGGATGCCCTGCCCCTTCACCGCCCTGATGGCATGGGCCGCGCCCTCCATCACCGCCGGATTGGTGCCGTCTCCGGTAAATGCCGCGATCCCTTCCGCCGCACAGGCAGACACCAGGATGTCATTGTATTCCAGGTCATCGTACTTGTCTCCGTAATGCAGCTTCATAGCCCCGATAGGCGCCGCAAAGATGGGGTACTGAAATGTCTGTCCAAAGATGGACAGGCTGGTGTCCGCAGGCCGGTTCTCGCAGATGGTGTCCATATTGATACACAGCTCCTGCCATTTCTCATAATTGCGGATCGCCACCGTTCCCGTTCCCTTGGCCCCGGGGCCTGGCATCTGGTTGGAGCAGGCCCGGCCGTTGCACACCGGACAGGCCTTGCAGTACTTGCCGATACAGGTCCTGGCCTGATCTAAGACTTCTTCATATGTCATGGATGATTCCTTCTTTCTCTGACTGGGATAGTTCCATTCTTCCTAGAGAAGTATACTAGATTTCCGGGATGAATTCAACCGCAAAACCCGGTGATCCCTATGGATTTCCCGTCTGTCCGGATCTCAATGGCCCCGTGGTCCGCAGTGGAATACACCCGGCTTCCCGCCTCCCGGAGCCGCTCCAGGGTTTCCTTATGGGGATGGCCGTACCGGTTGTCCTTCCCTGCCGAGATCAGGGTGCGCGAAGGCGCCGCCTCCTCAAGAAATGCCTCTCCGGTGGAATTCTTCGAACCGTGGTGGGCCGCTTTGAGTATGTCCCATGTCACATCCTGGTAATCTTCTTCCAGGATCCTGGTCAGCAGATCTTCTCCCTTTCCTTCTACATCCCCGGTGAGCAGCATGTCAAATTCCCCGTACTGGAGCGCCAGCACCAGGGAGGCTTCATTTCCCGGCTCCCCGGGGAAATCTTCCCCCGGCTGCAGGCAGGTAAGGGTCATTCCTCCCCCGCCCAGCACGTCTCCCGGAGCCATCACCGCCACAGGGATCCCGGCTCTTTGCGCCTGAAGGGCCAGATTCTCAAGCTGCTCTTCCCAGAAATTCCTCCGGGGCAACACCAGCGTTCCGATATCGATCCCCTGATCCCGCCTCTCTATCAGCTCCAGGATCCCGCTGTAGTGATCCACGTCCCCGTGAGAGACCAGCACATAGTCCAGCCGGTCCACGCCCCTGGATTTCAGAAAGGGTTCCAGGGTATACCGGCCGATCTGGTCTTCGGAACTGCTGCCCCCGTCAATGAGACAGGTCCCCCCTGCCGGATCCCGGATGAAGATCCCGTCCCCCTGCCCCACATCCAGCACTATGACAGACAGTTCTCCTCTTTCCTCCACCGGGAACAGCAGGATCCCGATTCCTGCTATAAGGAGAAGGGCGGATCCGATCCAGGGAATAGCCCTGTGCCCGGGACCGGAACGGGATCGATCATTAAGGCGTTTCCTTTTCCAGTTCCACAGCAGGACAAAGATTCCTGCAAGACAGAGATAATAAAGGACCATCTGCCAGATTTCCGGCTGGCCGGTGATGACCCGCGCGCCTGGGAGAAGAGCAGCGATCCGGCAGCACCCCTCATAGAGCCAGAAGATCCCCTTGCACACCCCAAGGAGCAATTCCCCCAGAGGAATGGAGGCCCACAGAAGAAGGCTTCCCACAAGGCCGGATACCAGAAGCACAGAGAAAAGGGGGATCACCACAAGATTCAGGATCAGGGACCAGGGAGGAAACTCGAAGAAATACCAGGCAAGAATCGGGAAGATCACCAGATTGACGCAGAAGCTGGACCAGAACCCCTGGCAGGGAAGCCCCCGAAAGAGAGGCAGAAGAAGCAAAAGCCCCAGCACCGCCCCGAAGGAGAGCCAAAAGCCGCCGTCATAGACCGACAACGGCCGCCACAGAAGAACAGCCGCCGCTGAGAAGGACAGGGCGGTGAGGCCGTCATAATGCCGTCCCGTTATGTCCGCCCCGATCCGGAAGAGAAACATCAGGAAAGCCCGGACCACCGATACCGACAGCCCGATCATCACCACGTATAAGCCCAGGAATCCGATCCCCGCCGCGCCTCCGGCAAGGTAAGAACCGGTTCCCCGGCGCAGCACCCGGTAGGCCCCAAGCCCGATCAGGGACAGATGAAGGCCGGAGATTGCCAGGATATGGCCGATCCCCTGATCCTGATACAACTCCTTCATCTCCGGGTCCATCCCCGCCTTTTCTCCCAGAAGGATGGCGGACAGAGTCTCCCCGTCTTTTTCTCCCATAGCTTCCACCAGCTGCCGCCGCCAGGCCTGGCGAAATTGGAAGAGTCCCTCCATAAACCAGTCCGCTTCTCCTCCTGCCGCCTGGATGTCTGTGGCCCACACACTGCCATAGATCCCCCGCCTGCGGTCGTAGATCCGCTGGTCAAAACCGCCCGGATTGCGGGCGGACCGCTGGGGAAATGCCTCTCCCTCCACCACAAGCCTGCTGCCGATGGCAAGGTCTTTCTTCTTTTCATCATAAACCATGATTCCGGATATCTGGAACGACTGTTCCTCAGATTGTACAGAATTTTCTTTTAGATATAAGATCTGATATGCGTCTCTTTCTTCCCGCTGATACACCCGGCCTGTGAACCGGATCTGTTCCCCCGCCTCGGCACAGGCATCCAGAGGGGAAGGGCGAAGTTCCCGAAACCACTTCTCCCCTCCCATAAGGACCGCGCCCCACAGGAACAGAAACAAGGCCAGGCACGCGAAACATAATGGTCTGTGCCTCACTCTTCCTCCTCGATCAAATCTGCGTTCATAGAAAATGGCTGACTGATGTCAATGGTCTCCTGATAGGAAAGGTTGGTCTCCCCGTTGACCAGGATCTGAACCTTCCCCGCGCTCCCGCTGGCAGTGATGGAATTGACGATGGAGTAGATGGTCAGCTTGGGATCCACCTGGTCCACCGGCTGCAGGAACTCCTCGCTGAAATTCACATAGCAGACCCCGTCTCTTACCGAAACCCCCAGAAGTTTTGTATCCTCTGGCAGGGTGGGAAGCGCATTCTCCCCGGAAGGTCCCTTGATCAACTGCTCAATGATCTGCTTTTCCGCGGAAATATTGCTGTTATAGCGCACTTCAACCGCTTCCCGCACCAGTTTCCCCTCTTTTCCGGCAAAATACAGGCTGAAATTCCCTACCTGATAAGAATGGAGCGAGGAACCGGTATTCTGGATAAATTCCTCTGCCGTCATAGGACCTACCGCCGTCCCGTCCTTTCTGGCAAGGGGTTTGTCTCCCACAAAGAATTCCACGGAGTCCACTCCCTCCACCTGGGTCAGGGTCTGTACCACCGCCGCTTTCAAAAGCACTTCCGCCGCCTGGTCCATATCCTCATAATCCTGGGTGAAAAAAAGCTTCAGTCTTCCCTCTTCCAGCGTCCAGTCCTCCACTGTCACCTTCTGCGGAAAAGCGCTTTTATAATCAATGGTATCCGTCTTCTCCTGCAGGGCATCCAAAAGATACGAGACAGCCTCTTTGGGATCTCCTTCCAGGCTTTTCGCCTCCTGCTTTACAAGATCCGTCCCGTCTGTATTGACATAGTAGAGGAATGGCCCGTCTCCTTCTTCCTCCCCGGCTCCTTTGCAGCCCGCAAGAAGGACCAAGGACGCCAGCAGGATCCATAAATATCGTTTCATGCCCAATCCTTCCTCCCTTCTCCTAAGTCACATAGATCAGCGGGATCCGCACCGTAAATGTGGTCCCCTCTCCCGGCTGGCTGAACACCTTGATCGCTCCCCGGTGCATCACCACCGCGCTGCGGGCGATGGAAAGTCCAAGGCCGGTTCCGCCGATCTCCCGGGAATGAGACTTGTCCACCCGGTAGAACCGCTCGAAGATATGCTCCGTCTCCTCCTGGGGGATGCCGATCCCCGAATCCGCCACCTCCAGATAGAAGAACTTGTGGTCCGCATTGAGAGTGACATGGACCCAGCCGGATTCTTTGTTGTATTTGATGGCGTTCTCCACCAGATTGGAGATGGCCAGGGACAGTTTCACCTCATCCACCTCCGCCGTCACCGGACGGAAGCTCTCGAAGATCACCTCGATATTCCGGCTGGCCGCGATGGGACGCAGCCGTTTCAGGATCCGCTCCACCAGCTCATTGATATTTTCCGAGCGGATATTCATCACATTTGCCGTCTTGTCCATCTTGACCAGGGACAGAAGATCGTTGACGATCTTATTTTCCCGCTCGATCTCTTCTGATAGATCTCCCATGAATTCCTTGTAAAGCTCCACCGGCGCATCCTCCTGGATCAGCAGGGAATCTGCCAGCACCTTCATGGATGTAAGCGGTGTCTTCAGCTCATGGGATACGTTGGATACAAATTCCTGCCGGGAATCGTCCAGCACTTTCATCCGGCCCAGCATCTTGTTAAATGCCTCTGAGATCAGCTTCGTCTCCGTGCAGGCGTCTTCATGGAGATACTGGTCTTCATAGCCTTCTGTCACCGCCTCGATGGACCGGGTGATCCGCCTGAACGGCCGGACCATCACCATCCCCGCCAGGAAGGCCAGGATCACCACCACCAGCGACGTGGCGCCCCAGGTCACCCAGGTCTGTCCTGCCAGTACATTCTGCTGGTCTACGATCACATCAGTAGACACACTCATCAGAAGGACTCCCGTCACCTTCTCCGAGGCATGGTCCGTGATAGGGGAAGTGACCTCAATATACCGGTTCTGGCCGTCGTAATGACTGGTGCTCTCCTTCTGGAAGCAGCGGATCACATCTCCGGACACGATGGTACGCCCTACGTCCATATCGTAGGTGTCCTCCACGATCTGATACTCCTCATTGATGATCATGACCCGCCCGTTATAAATGTTTGTCAATTGCGTAAGCTCTGTCCGAATGATCTCTGACGCGGCGCCGCCGGAGTAGCCCAAACTGCTCAGCTGGTCGCAGAGAATTGCACATTGATTCTGGATCTCGGCAGTGCGAAGTTCCACCGCCCGATCCTCATATCTGTTCAGGATCACTCCCCGCATGATCAGGCCGGGAATCAGGCCCGCCACAATGATCAGGAAAGTGATCCGGAAACGAAGACTTTTGAAAAAACTGATCTTGATATACTTTTTAACCCCTGAAATAGTAACCCACTCCCCACTTGGTATAGACATATTTCGGATCGCTTGGATTGGTCTCGATCTTCTCCCGCAGCCTCCGGATATGTACGTCCACCGTCCGTGCATCGCCGGGATACTCGTAACCCCATACGATGTTCAGAAGATTTTCCCTGCTGTATACTTTGCCCGGATTGGTGGCCAGAAGCTCCAGAAGGTCGAACTCCTTGGCCGTCAGATTGATCTCCCGGCCTGCGATGCGTACCCGTCTGCTCTCGCAGTCGATCTCCATCTCCCCTGCGTTGATCAGCTTATGTCCCGGCCTCTCTTCCTTATGTCTGCCGGTCCGGCGCATGATAGCCTTGATCCTGGCCTTCACTTCCAGGATATTGAAAGGTTTTGTTATGTAATCGTCCGCGCCGTACTCCAGGCCCAGGATCTTATCCATATCGTCCCCTTTCGCCGTCAGCATGACGATGGGCACGTCCGAGAACTCCCGGATCTGCTGGCACACCTCGAACCCGTCCCGCTTGGGCAGCATCACATCCAGAAGAAGGATGTCGTATTCATTCTCCCTGGCCAGCTTCAGCGCTTCCTCGCCGTCGTAGGCACAGTCCACTTCCATCCCGTCCTGTTCCAGACTGTAGCGGATCCCTTTCACGATCAATTTTTCATCGTCTACAACCAATACCTTTCTGCTCATCTTGTTCTCCCCTGTCAAATTTTGATCTGATCTTCTATCTTGCCAAATATTCCGTCCTTGATCCCGTCGATCTCTTTCAGTTCCTCCGTGGACTGAAAGCCCCCTTTTTCCTCCCGGTACTTAAGGATCGCCTCCGCTCTTGCCTCGCCGATCCCGCTGAGGGTCATCAGTTCTTCTTTCGTGGCGGTGTTGATGTTTACCTTACCATCAGACGCCTGCCCCGCAATCCCCGGCTCTATCCCGGCCTCCGACGCCTCCTCCTTCGAGGGTACGTACACCTGCTGCCCGTCGGCAAGTTCCTGGGCCTGGTTGATCTGCCATGCTGCTCCATCCGTCATCCCGCCTGCCGCTTCCACCGCCTGATAGACCCGGCTTCCCGCCGGCAGTTCATAGACGCCCGGGCTTGCAACCTGCCCGCAGACATGGACACAGATCTTCTCCTCTTCCGGCTTTTCCTCCTCTGTCTGCTCCGGCTCCTCCCGGATCTCCTCCACTTCCTCCAGAAGCGGTTCTTCCTGGTTCCCCTCCTGACAGCCTGCCGCCGTCATCCACACGATCCCTGCCCCGATCAGGCAGAGCCGTCTCCACGCTCTATGCATAAAATCTTCTCCTTTACAGCTTGTCAGACTGTAAATACCCCTCTTATGCCTAGATAGACTCATTGTACTATTTCCACTGGAAAATTGCAACTCCAATCAGGGCGATTCCCATACCGATCACCCTGCGCCATTCCAGGGGTTCCCGCTCCACGCCAAACAGGCCGAAAAGCTCGATAAGATAAGCCACGATCAGTTGGGCGATCACAATGAGAAGCGCCGCTTTGGCCGGACCTAACTGCTCCATGCTTTTCACCACCGTCCAGGTGATCCCCGCGCCGATCACCCCGCCCAGCAGTACGTATTTGGGCTCTACCTTCCACAGCGTCCCAATGCTGTCCCGCCCGGCGAAAAACCAGACTGCCACACAGGCGGCAAGAGCGCTTGCCTGCACCCACCCATTGCTGACCCAAAGGCCCGTGGTCTTTGTCACCTGGGTGTTGAACACCCCCTGCACACTCATCAGCGCCCCGGATAAAAGGGCGATCAAAAAACCGGTCATCCGGATCTACCTCCTCTCTGCTTCCAGATAGTATATCCGACGACCGGCTCTTTTATGTCCCTTCTGCCTATAATACTTTCTTTAATTTCTCCATCAGTTCGTCTACGTGCTCTTTCTTAACGATCAGGGGCGGCACCAGACGGATCACGTCGCTTCTGGCGCTGATCACAAGAAGCCCTTCCTTAAGCGCCGCGGCGCAGATCTCACCGGCAGGACGGCGGACCTTCAGTCCCTGGATCAGTCCTTTTCCTCTCTGCTCCAGCGCGCCGTCGCAGGTCTCCACCAGTTCCTTTAGGCGCAGGGTCAGATAAGCCCCCACCTCCTGCACATGGTCTGTGATCTTCTCCCGGCGGAAGATCTCGATGGTCTTGGCCACCGCCGCGCAGGCCAGAGGATTGCCCCCGTAGGTGGTGCCGTGGTCCCCCGGCTCCAGGGAATACTTCGCCACTTCTTCTGTCATGGCAAATGCCCCCACCGGGACGCCGCTCCCGATGGCCTTGGCCATGGCCATGATATCCGGCTTCGTCCCATAAGACTGCCAGGCGAACATACTTCCCGTCCGGCCCATCCCGCACTGGATCTCATCACAGATCATCAGGATCCCTTCTTTGTCGCAGAGTTCCCGGATCCCCTTCATAAATTCTTCGCTGGCCGTGTTGATCCCGCCCTCTCCCTGGAGAGGCTCCAGAATGATGGCGCAGGTCTTCTCTGTCACCAGTTCCCGGACGCTGTCCAGGTCGTTGAACCGGGCGAAGCTCACCCCCGGGATCAGCGGCTCAAAAGGCGTCCGGTAAGCTTCGTGCTCTGTCACTGACAGCGCGCCCATGCTCCTGCCGTGGAAGGAATTCTCCATGGCGATAAACTCATAGCGGCCGGTCCCCTTCTTCCAGGCATATTTCCGGGCTGCTTTCAGGGCTCCTTCAATGGCCTCGGTGCCGCTGTTGGTGAAGAACACCCGGTCCATCCCGCTGACCTCCTTAAGCGCCTCTGCCGCCTTGCCGCAGGTGGTGTTGTAATACAAGTTGGAGGAATGGATCAGCTGATCGATCTGCGCTTTCAGGGCGCCGTTGAATTCCGGGTTGCCGTAGCCCAGCCCGGACACCGCGATCCCTGCAGCAAAGTCCAGATATTTCTTTCCTTCTGTGTCGTAAAGGTACACGCCCTCTCCCCGGTCCAGGACCACGGGGAAACGATTATAAGTGTGCACTAGGCTGTTTTCCGTGGTTTCCACATATTGATTCATCGCTTTATTCTCCATAATAATACTGCTGCTCTCCTTCGTTTAAGATGGCTGTGCCGATTCCTTTATTGGTGAAGATCTCCAGCAGGAGACAGTGGGGGATCCGCCCGTCCAGGATATGCACCCGGGAAACCCCGTGTTCAATGGCGTCGATGCAGCTGTTCAGCTTGGGCAGCATGCCGCCGCCGATCACTCCTTCATTCATCAGCTTCCTGGCCTCTGAGACCCGAAGCTCCGAGATCAGGGTGGAGGGATCCTCCGGATTCCGGTACACTCCTTCGATATCAGTAAGAAAGGCCAGCTTCTCCGCCCGCATGGCCTTGGCGATAGCGCAGGCCGCATCGTCCGCGTTGATATTGTAGGTATTGTAATCATCGTCCAGCCCCACCGGACAGATCACAGGAAGGAAATCCTTCTCGATCAGATCGTAGAGGACTTCCGCATTGACCTTCTTGATATCCCCCACGAAACCGATATCCGCACCATTGGCGTATTTCTTATTCACAGACAGAAGCTGCCCGTCCTTGCCGCTGATCCCGATGGCACGCACGCCCAGGCTCTCTACCAGCTGTACCAGGCTTTTGTTGACCCGGCCCAGCACCATCTCCGCCAGCTCCATGGTGTCTTCGTCTGTCACCCGCAGCCCGTTGACGAATTCTGGCTCCATTCCCACCTTGCCGACCCAGCGGCTGATCTCCTTGCCGCCGCCGTGGACGATGATGGGCTTGAACCCTACCAGCTTCAACAGCGTTACGTCCTTGATGACCTGTTCTTTCAGCTCCTCGTCCACCATGGCGCTGCCGCCGTATTTTACCACGAAGATCCGGCGGTTGAACCGCTGGATGTAAGGCAGGGCCTCAATAAGCACCTCCGCTTTCTCCAGGTATTTTTCCATATCTTTATTCATGCGATCCGCTCCTTCCCTGTTGTCTCCCTCTTTTTGCCTGATGATCAGCTCCGGTAATCCGCGTTGATGTCAATATATCCGTGGGTCAGGTCGCAGCCCCAGGCGGTGGCCTTCTCCGTGCCCATCTTCACATCCGCGATGGCGGTCACTTCCGGCTCAGACAGGATCTTGGTAGCCTCTTTCTCGCTGTAGGCCACCGCTGTACCATCCGCGATGATCTGGATCTTTCCTGCCTTGCTCTCAAAGAACAGATCCACTTTCTCCGGGTCAAACTGTGCTCCCGAATACCCCATGGCGCACAGGATCCTGCCCCAGTTGGCGTCATGGCCTGCGATAGCCGTCTTGGTCAGGTTGGAGCAGACAATGGCCTTGGCCAGGATCTTTGCCTGTTCCACGCTCTCGCAGCCTACCGCCTGCACTTCGAAAAGGGCGGTGGCGCCTTCCCCGTCTCCGGCGATCTTTTTCGCCAGATATACATTTACCCTGTGAAGGGCTTCTTTGAACTCTTCATACTCTGCCGTTCCGTATTGGATCTCCGGGTTCTCTGCCAGGCCATTTGCCAGAAGCAGCACTGTATCGTTGGTGGAAGTGTCCCCGTCCACAGAGATCATATTGTAGGTGTCCTGAATGTCTTCGCTTAAAGCTTTCTGCAGCGTCTCCTTTGAGATCACCGCGTCGGTGGTAAGAAAGGCCAGCATGGTGCACATGTTTGGGTGGATCATGCCGGAACCCTTGGCCATGCCTCCCAGCGTAACGATCTTTCCGCCGATCTCCAGTTCCACCGCCAGCTCCTTCTCACAGGTGTCCGTGGTCATGATGGCTTTGGCCGCGGCGGTTCCGTTTTCCAGGGAACCGTTCTTCTCTCCCGCCAGAACCTGGATGCCAGCCTTCACCTTCTCTATGGGAAGCTGCATCCCGATGACGCCGGTGGAGCCGATGGTCACGCCGGAGGCCTGGATCCCCAGGGCCTCTGCTGCCGCCTGGGCGGTCTCCTTACAGTAGCCCATCCCTTCTTCTCCGGTACAGGCGTTGGCGATACCGGAATTGACGATCACCGCCTGCACCGGCGCGCCGCTGTCGATCACCTGCCGGTCCCATTTCACCGGCGCAGCCTTCACCACGTTGGTGGTAAAGGTTCCTGCCGCCTGGCAGGGAACCTGGCTGTAGATCATGGCCATGTCGGTCCGGTCCTTGTATTTGATCCCTGCGGCTGTACTGGCCGCCTCAAATCCTTTTGCCGCGGTCACGCCGCCTTTGATTTCTTTCATTTTACAATCCTCCCTTACTGAATAAAGGCCGTGATGTTTGCCTCATTTAATGTAAAATCATAATAGTTCAGATCCTGGCGCTTTGTCCAGCCGATCTCCTTCCAGAATGCATTGCCGATATCATTTCTGGTGAAGGCGATGAGAGAAACCTTGTTGATCTTCTCTGCCTTCAGGGCCTCCATGGCGGCCACCACCATGGCCTTCCCGATGCCCCGCATCCGATATCCCTCGTCCACGCAGACGTGATAGAGACAGCCCCGCCTGCCGTCGTGCCCGCAGAGGATGGCGCCCACGATCCGGCCGTCCTCCTCCGCCACCACGCTGGTAGTGGGATTGCGCTCCAGGAACCGGCGGATGCCCTCCTGGGAATCGTCTACGCTTCGCAGGCCGAACCCGTGGATCCTGCTCCAGAGTGCGTAGACCTGATCATAATCTTCCATCTTCATTACCCGTATCACTTTTTGTCCTCCTTTTCCGTCATTCTTACGGGAACATGGGCACCAGCTCAAGGCCCTGCGTCTCCGGCAGGCCAAAGAGCAGGTTCATGTTCTGGACCGCCTGCCCGGCGGCGCCTTTCACCAGGTTGTCAATGGCGCCCATCAGGATGATCCGGCCGGTCCGCGGGTCGATCTGGAAGCCGATATCCACATAGTTGCTTCCCTCCACCCATTTGGTCTCCGGGCACACGCCCTGGTCCAGCACCCGGATAAAGGTTTCCTTTCCATAATATTTCTCATAGATCTTTTTTACCTCTTCCCAGGAGACCATTTCCTTAAGAGAGGCGTACTCCGTGGCCAGGATCCCCCGGTTCATGGGAACCAGATGAGGGGTGAAGCTTAAAGTCACCGGCCGGCCCGCCGCGTATCCCAGCTGCTCCTCGATCTCCGGCGTGTGACGGTGGGTGGCCACCCCGTAGGCCTTTATATTCTCGTTCACCTCGCAGAACAGGTTAGGGACCTTGGCCCCCCGGCCTGCGCCGGAAGTCCCGGACTTGGCGTCCACGATCAGGGTGTCCATGTCGATCAGTCCCTCCCTGGCCAGCGGGTAGGCGGTGAGGATCGAACAGGTGGTATAACACCCCGGATTGGCCACCAGCCTGGCGCCCCGGATCTTCTCCCGGTTGATCTCACAGAGGCCGTATACCGCCTCCGCAAGGAACTGGGGACTCTTGTGCTCAATGCTGTACCACTTTTCATAAACCGCCACATCCTTGATCCGAAAGTCCGCGCTTAAGTCGATCACCTTCGTTTTCTCCAGGATCTCCTCCGTCAGCACCGACGCCAGGAAGCCTTGGGGCGTGGCTGTAAAGATCACATCCGCCTGGTCCGCCAGCTCCCCTAAATTGTCGTCCAGACATCTGGCGTCCACGATCTTACAGAAATTCCGGTATACATTTGCATAATTATCATTTATATAACTTCTGGAACCATACCAGACGATATCCACGTCTTTATGTCCCGCAAGAAGCCGGACCAGCTCCGCACCCGCGTATCCAGTGGCTCCGATGATACCCGCTTTGATCATTTCACAACATCCTTTCTGGGTGGGGACGTGGTATTTTTAAAAATACCACGTCCCAGA
>NZ_DBGCJQ010000066.1:0-4498 GCF_048354975.1 Massilistercora timonensis
TGGCGCGGTCTGTGAAGGGGGCGCAGTGCCGGGGAATCTGGCGCTGCCAAGGAGACAGGAGATCTTTGCCGCCTTTAACCGTTACCGGGCCTTAAAGCTGTAGGAGTCATTATGGAAGAGATACGATTAACCCCCATTGGCCATATCCATACGGATTTCCCGGATAAATTCGGGATACCAAGGCAGAGCGGCCTGGCGAAGACCCGGGCATTTCTCACCCTGGAAGGAGACTGCAGGAACCCGGATGTGGTAAGAGGGATCACCGAATTTTCTCATCTCTGGCTGTTATGGGGATTTTCTGAGACTTTTGCACAGGGTTGGAGCCCTACGGTGCGTCCGCCCAAGCTGGGAGGAAATCTGCGCAAGGGTGTATTTGCCACCAGGTCCCCTTTTCGCCCCAATCCCATCGGATTGTCCTGCGTCCGGCTCACAGGGGTTGAGATCCGGGAGAAGGGAACGCCGGTGCTGGAACTGGAAGGCGCGGATCTGATGGACGGGACGCCGGTCTATGACATTAAGCCCTACCTCCCTTACGTGGACAGCCATGAGGAGGCCCTGGAAGGGTTCGCGGGACAGGTGAAGGATGAGACCCTGGAAGTTGTGATCCCGGAAGAGATAAGCCGGATCCTTCCGGAAGGGAAGGAAGAAGAACTGCGGGAAGTCCTTGCCCTGGATCCAAGGCCCGGGTATCAGGAAGATCCCCGGCGGATCTATGGCATGGAGTTTGCGGGGATGGAGATCCATTTCCGTGTGGAGAACGGGGTCCTTCTTGTCTGTCAGGCAGAGCCTGCACAGAAAAGGGATCAACAGGACCGGCAAGATGAATAAGAAGGAAAAGGAGCGGTAACCATGGAATTTATCAAGGCAGGGATGGAACATATTGACCGTATGTGTGAGATCACAGAGGATGCAAAGCGCCAGCTCCGGGGACTGGGGCTGGATCAGTGGCAGAAAGGCTATCCCTCCCGGGGAGTCTGGATCCAGGACGCCAAAGATGGCTGCACCTACCTGGCGGTGGAGAAAGGAGAGATCCAGGGGATCTTCGCTTTCCAGGACACACCGGATCCGTCTTATGATGAGATCGACGGGGCATGGCTTACCGACGGGCCCTACGCTTCCCTCCACAGGGTCTGTGTGGCGGAAGGAAGCAAGGGAAAAGGCGTGGCAGGAAAGATGTTTGCCTATGGGTTTGAACTGGCGGCCCGGGCCGGTTTTGATTCCGTAAGGATCGACACCCACCCCGGGAATCTGCCCATGCAGCGGGCGCTGGCCAAGGCGGGATTCGTGCCCTGCGGCCAGATCCGTCTCAAAGGCGGATGTGAGGACGGCGACCTGCGGATCGCGTTTGAGAAGAAAGATATCCGGAAATAGATCATAGAGAACAGGCTTCGGTGAAGGAGGTTCATATGGGAGCATCAGAATATGAGAAGGCTTACCGGTTGGGGAAAAAGGAATATCAGCATCGGATGATGAACGGGCAGCAGCCCACCCTGAAGGTTCTGGATGAGATCCTGCCTTCCAGAGGGTCATTTAAAGAGGTGTCTCTGGGGCTGGTCCAGATCCCGCTGAAACAGATCGTGGGGACCAAGACCGGCGGCAGGAGCAATGCCTTTGCGGCGAATTTTATGCCTATCCTGCGGGCGGATACCGAGTTTGCAGACAAGTGGGCATATTTAAGCACCGCTCATGAGCAGGAGGGGATCCGGGATCCCATCAAGGCATATGAATATATGAATCAGTTCTATGTGGAAGAAGGAAATAAAAGAGTCAGTGTTCTGAAGTACTACGGGGCGGTTTCGGTTCCGGGGACAGTGACCCGGATCATCCCGAAGAAGACGGACGAGAAGGAGAACAAGATCTACTATGAATTCCTGGATTTCTACGAGGCTGCCAGGATTAACTATATCTGGTTCAGTAAGGTGGGAAGCTTCAAAAAGCTTCAGAAGGCTGTGGGAAAGAAGCCGGGAGAGGCCTGGGATGAGGAAGAGAGGCTGAATTTCAGTTCTATTTATTCCCGGTTTGAACTGGAGTACGATGCGAAAGGAGGAGAACGTCTGCCCATTACGGCAGGGGACGCTTTCCTTGCGCTTCTTTCTGTCTATGATTACCAGGAGCTTCAGGATATGACCACCAGCGATCTTCGCAAACTGATCGGCAAGACCTGGGAAGAATTCACCCTGTTGGGGAATGAGGAGGATATCGACCTGAAGATGACTCCGGACAGCGAGAAGAAGCCAATCTTAAGCCGACTGTTCTCGCCGGGGACCCAGAAGCAAAAAATCGCTTTTCTCTATGAGAAAACGCCGGGAACCTCCGCCTGGACTTACGCCCATGAGCTGGGGAGACTCCATCTGGAGCAGACCTTCCCGGACGAGGTGGAGACCATGGCCTATTCCGGACTTACCAAAGAGACGGCGGGAGATGCGCTTCGTGATGCTATCTCCAAAGGCTGCAACCTGATCTTCACCACTACGCCGGCCTTTATCCAGGCCAGCGTCAAGGCGGCCATCGAGGCGCCGGAGGTGAGGATCTTAAACTGCTCTCTTAATACTTCCCACCGGTATATCCGGACTTATTATTCCCGGATGTACGAGGCCAAATTCCTGATGGGAGCCATCGCCGGAGCCATGGCGGAAAACGACCGCCTGGCCTATATCGCGGATTATCCCATCTATGGGGAGATCGCCAATATCAACGCCTTCGCTCTGGGGGCGAAGATGATCAATCCCCGGACCAAGGTTTATCTGGAATGGACCACAAGGAAAAGCTATAATGCCTATGACCGGATCCGGGATATCTGGGTGGACTGTGTCTCCGGCAAGGATATGGTGATCCCGGAGGAATCGTCCCGGTATTTCGGGCTGTATCATCTGGACGGGGAAAATCCCCGGAATCTGGCGATGCCCCTGTGGCACTGGGGAAAATTCTATGAGCAGATGATCCGCAGGATCATGGACGGGACCTGGAAATACGATGATAAATCCTCGTCCATGAAGGCGATCAATTACTGGTGGGGAATGTCTTCCGGAGTGGTAGACATTATCTGTTCTCAGAACCTGCCGACAGAGACAAAGAAGCTGGTGAAGCTTCTGAAGCACGCCATCAGCTCCGGCCAGTTTGAGCCATTCTCCGGCATCCTGTATTCCCAGACCGGACAGGTGCAGGGAGAATCCTGGAAAACACTTTCCGCAGAAGAGATCATCAAGATGAACTGGCTTGCGGACAATGTGATCGGCTCCATCCCCGGAGTGGATGAACTGATAGAAGGCGCGCTGCCGGTAGTGGGCGAACAGGGCGTCTGGGAGAAGGAATAGAGATTTATGAGGATACTTGCGATCGCAGATGAAGAATCTGCGTATCTGTGGGATTTTTTTGAAAAAAGTAAACTGGAGGGCATCGATCTGATCATCTCCTGCGGGGATCTGGATCCAAACTACCTGTCATTTCTGGCCACCTTTACATCAGCGCCGGTGCTGTATGTCCACGGCAATCATGACGAATGTTATCAGGAGACGCCGCCGTCAGGCTGTATCTGCATCGATGACAGCATTTATGTATACAAGGGGATCCGGATCCTGGGACTGGGCGGATCCATGCGCTATAAAGAAGGGACCTATCAGTACACGGAGTGGGGAATGCGCCGCCGGATCGCGCGGCTTTGGTTCCAGCTTCTGAGGCGGCGGGGGTTCGACATCCTGGTCACCCATGCCCCCGCCTATCAGCTGAACGACGGGAGAGACCTGCCTCATCAGGGGTTTGAGTCTTTCCTGAAGCTGATGGACAAGTATAAGCCCAGATTTTTCCTCCACGGGCATGTACACATGTCCTACGGGAGGAAGCACAAGCGGTACGATAAATATCAGGATACCCATGTGATCAACGCCTTTGAGCGATGTGTGTTTGACTATGAAGACGAGCATCCGGAAGAACATATCCGGTAGAAGAGGGGGCGGGAAAATGAATTGGAATCTGTTCTGGAGCCTGTGGTGCCTGGCTTTTGCCATTGCCATCTGGATCTGTGCCTGGGCGCTTTGCTTCCGGAAGATGGGGATGGAGAAGCGCTGCCATATGCGGGTCACAGGCCGGGTAGCCCGCTGGTCTGCCGTCAGGTATGGAGGCTTCCATATCCCTCTGGTAGAGTATACTGTGGCGGGGAGGACTTACAAGGTGGCGGGGCCTAAATTCCTCAGTGTGGTGACAACTTCTGTCTCCACGCCCTTCCAGAACCCAAAGGCGCGGTATGAGACCAATCTTACCAGCCGGGAGGAGCTTCCCAGGAAGCTGCGGATAAAAGTATACCGGAACAGCCTGGCAAGTGTGGAAGTTTCTCCGCTGGCAAAGCTCTATCCGCTGGGGTCCCTGGTGGATGTGTGGTATAATCCGGACAAGCCAAAGGAAGCCTTTGTTCAGCGGTTTGAAGGAGTGAACCGGCTGCTTTTGGTTCTGTTTACCGGATTTGGGGTGTTTACCACAGGACTTGTCCTGTTTTTCCTTCTGG
>NZ_DBGCJQ010000067.1:0-6392 GCF_048354975.1 Massilistercora timonensis
CATTGTGCTCACCCAGGGACTGAACCGTCAGATCCGGCGGATGTGCCAGGCGTTTGGCTATGAGGTAAAGAAGCTGGTGCGGATCCGGATCATGAATATCAGACTGGATGGTCTGAAGCCGGGGGAGTACCGGCCATTGACAGCGCAGGAGGCCAGAGAGTTATATGAACAGACAGAAACAAGAACGGATGAAGGAATTAGTTGATCTTCTGAACCGGGCGGGAAAGGCTTACTACCAGGACGCCCAGGAGATCATGAGCAACTATGAGTACGACAGCCTGTACGATGAGCTGGTAAGCCTTGAGAAGGAGCTGGGGATGACCCTGTCCAACAGTCCCACGGTAAATGTAGGCTACCAGGTGTTGAGCGAGCTTCCCAAGGAACGCCATGAGGAGCCCATGCTGTCCCTGGATAAGACCAAGGAGGTAGAGGGCTTAAAAGAATTTCTGGGGGACCAGAAGGCCCTGCTGTCCTGGAAGATGGACGGTCTGACTATTGTGCTCACCTATCAGGACGGAGAGCTTAAGAAGGCGGTCACCAGGGGAAATGGCGAAGTGGGCGAGGTGATCACCAACAACGCCCGGGTCTTCCGCAATATCCCGCTGAAGATCGGATATGAGGGAGAGCTGATCCTCCGGGGGGAAGCGGTGATCGGATACCGGGATTTTGAGCGGATCAATGAGGAGATCACAGATGTTCAGGCAAAATATAAGAATCCCAGGAATCTCTGCAGCGGCTCTGTGCGCCAGCTGAACAACGAGATCACGGCCCGGCGGAACGTGCGGTTCTTTGCCTTCGCCCTGGTGCGGGCGCCTGGCGTGGATTTCCACAATTCCAGGGCTGCCCAGATGGAATGGCTGAAGGAACAGGGCTTTGAGATCGTGGAGTACCATATGGTCACAAGAGATACGGTGGAGGGGGAAGTTATTAAATTTTCCGAAAAAATCCCGGAGAATGATTTCCCATCCGACGGACTCGTGCTAATATATGATGATATAGAGTATGGTCAGTCGCTGGGGCGGACCGCCAAGTTCCCCCGGGATTCCATCGCCTTTAAGTGGGCGGATGAGACCAGCCGCACCAGGCTTCTTGAGATTGAATGGAGCCCGTCCAGGACGGGGCTTATCAATCCGGTGGCCATATTCGAACCTGTGGAGCTGGAGGGCACCACAGTAAGCCGGGCGAGCGTCCACAATATCAGCATCATGGAGGAGCTGGAGCTGGGCGTGGGGGATGAGATCGAGGTATATAAAGCCAACATGATCATCCCGCAGATCGCCAGGAACCTGACCCGCAGCGGAGTGAGGGATATCCCCGCCGTCTGTCCGGTATGCGGAGGCAAGACTCAGATCCGGCAGGAGGGGAACGCCAAGACCCTCTACTGCACCAACCCTGAGTGCCAGGCCAAGCATGTGAAGGCATTTACCCTGTTTGTCAGCAGGGACGCCATGAATATCGAAGGGCTTTCCGAGTCCACCCTGGAGAAATTCATTGCCCGGGGCTTTATCCGGGAGTACGCGGATATCTTCCATCTGGACCGGCATCGGGACGAGATCCAGTCCATGGAAGGCTTTGGAGAGAAATCCTTTCAGAATCTGGAGGCGAGCATTGAGAAGGCAAGGACCACCACCCTTCCCAGAGTCATTTACGGACTGGGGATCGCTAATATCGGCCTTGCCAATGCCAGGATGATCTGTCGGGCTTTCGACTATGAGCTGGACCGGATGCTGGCGGCAGATGAGGAAGATCTAAACGCAATCTCCGGGATCGGAGACGTGATCGCAGGGGCTTTTGTTGCATATTTCAAAGATCCGGTCCACCGCAGGCGGCTTGCGGATCTTCTGAAAGAGCTGACCATTGTGGAGGAGGAAGGGGCAGGAGCGCCGCAGACTCTGACGGGGCTGACCTTTGTGATCACCGGGAGTGTCACACATTTTGCCAACCGCAGTGAGGTCAAGGCCCTGATCGAGAGTATGGGGGGAAAGGTGACGGGATCTGTTACATCCAAGACCGACTATCTCATCAACAATGATGTGGAGTCCACCTCATCGAAGAATAAGAAGGCCAGAGAATTGGGAATTCCCATCCTTTCAGAAGAAGAATTCCTGGAGATGACACAAGGAGAAGGCCAATAGAAGAAAGGGATCAAACATGTCTGAATACGAGAACAGAGATGAAGAAGGAATGGAGAAGGAAATAGAGAAAGCAGAAGGGACCGTGGAGGAAAAGGACGACAGCGAGTATGAGAAGGTCTGCTTCCTCTGCCACCGGCCGGAGAGCGTGGCCGGTAAGATGATCGAACTTCCCAACAATATGTGTGTGTGCAGGGACTGCATGCAGAAGAGCTTTGATGCCATGACAAGCGGGCAGATCGATTATTCCCAGCTGATGAACAATCTGCCGCCGGGAGTCCAGCTCATGAACCTGTCAGATCTGGAGCAGGCGATCCCCAAACAGCAGAAGGTGAAGAAGAAAAAGGAAGGGGAGGAGAGAGTCCCGCTGGTGGACTTGAAGGACCTTCCCGCGCCCCATAAGATCAAGGCCAGGCTGGACGAGTATGTGGTAGGCCAGGAACATGCCAAGAAGGCCATGTCCGTGGCGGTCTACAACCACTATAAGCGGGTGGCCACGGATACCATGGATGACATTGAGATCGAGAAGTCCAATATGCTGATGATCGGCCCTACCGGATCCGGCAAGACCTATCTGGTAAAGACGCTGGCAAGACTTCTGGATGTGCCGCTTGCTATCACGGACGCCACATCCCTGACAGAGGCGGGTTACATAGGAGATGATATCGAGAGCGTTGTCTCCAAGCTTCTGGCGGCGGCGGACAACGATGTGGAGAAGGCGGAACAGGGGATCATCTTCATCGACGAGATCGACAAGATCGCCAAGAAGCGCAATTCCAATCAGAGGGATGTAAGCGGCGAGTCGGTGCAGCAGGGGATGTTAAAGCTTCTGGAGGGAAGCGATGTGGAGGTGCCGGTGGGCGCCAACAGCAAGAACGCCATGGTGCCCCTTACCACGGTAAATACCCGGAACATTCTCTTTATCTGCGGCGGCGCGTTCCCGGATCTGGAAGGGATCATCAAGGAGCGGCTGACCAAGCAGTCTTCCATTGGATTCGGGGCGGATCTGAAGGATAAATACGACCATGATAAGACTATCCTGGAGAAGGTGACGGTAGAAGACCTGCGGAACTTCGGGATGATCCCGGAATTCCTGGGACGTCTTCCCATCATTTTCACTCTGCAGGGAATGAATGAGGATATGCTGGTGAAAATCCTCAAAGAGCCAAAGAACGCGATCCTGAAGCAGTATCAGAAGCTTCTTGCCCTGGATGAGGTGAAGCTGGAATTTGAAGAGGACGCGCTTACCGCCATCGCAAAGAAGGCCATGGAGAAGGACACAGGAGCCCGTGCCCTGCGGGCGATCATTGAGGAGTTCATGCTGGATATCATGTATGAGATCCCCAAGGATGACAATATCGGCCAGGTGACCATCACCAGGGCCTATATCGAAGGGACCGGTGGCCCCATCATCACGCTGCGGGGGCAGCAGGTGGCAAGCCTGCCATAAGGAAAAAGCCGGAAAAAACATAAGAATCAGACTGCACCTCATATACTGGAAGAAAGTATATGAGGTGTTTTATTTATGGGAGAAGAAGCCCTGGAAAGAACAGACTGCCGGGCGAAGATCCTGTCCCAGGATTACCGGGATTTCCTGATCCCGGGATACCGGGAGGATGTAGAGGTCCGGCTTCCGGAAGAAAAAACCTGCGTCCAGGAGGGGGATTTTGGCCTCCGGGTGATCTCGGCGGATAAGGAGATCGTGGGGGAGCTGAGTTTCGAAGCCTATGGTTATCCTGCGATCCCCAAATGCTACGCCCTTCTTGATATGGACGCCCTGAACGAGACCGGGATCAGTACGGTCCAGAATTATCCGGCCCTGCAGCTGGACGGGAAAGGGATCATGATCGGTCTTGTGGATACCGGGATCGACTACACCAGTGAGATCTTCCGTAATCCGGACGGGACTACCAGGATCGCCGGGATCTGGGATCAGACTGTGCAGGAAGGGGAGCCGCCGGAAGGATTTCTCTATGGCAGCGAATACCGGCAGGAGACGATCAATGCCGCTCTGGCCCTGGATTTCCCGGAAACTCTGGTGCCCACCCGGGATGAAAACAGCCACGGCACGTTTCTGGCCAGCATTGCCGGGGGAAGCCGGGTGAACGGGGAGAGATTCTCAGGGGCGGCGCCGGGATGCACTTTCGGCGTGGTAAAGCTGAAGGAAGCCAAGGATTATCTGAAGGAGTTCTATGCCATCCGGCCAGATGCCGTCTGCTATCAGGAAAATGATATTCTTCTGGGGCTTGGTTATCTGAACCGTCTGGCAGGGGAGTACGGGGTTCCGCTGGTCCTCTGTCTTGCCCTGGGGACCAGCTTTGGCGGGCATAACGGAAGTTCCATTCTCTCCCGGGCACTGCAGGAATATGCCGGCAGGATCCATCGCTGCGTAGTGATCGGAGGAGGCAATGAAGCGGCGCAGAGACATCACTATTACGGAAGATTTCAGGAGGCAGGAGAAGTCCGGGAAGCAGAACTTAGGGTGGAGGAAGGGGTGGGAGAATTTGCGGCAGAACTGTGGACCACCCTCCCCAATATCGTCACTGCCTATCTGGTATCGCCCTCCGGGGAGAAAAGCCCGACGATCTCGCTGCGGCAGGGGAGCCGGTATCAGTTTGAGTTTCCCTTCGACGGCACCAGGACGGAGGTGGAATATCGTCTCCTTATTGAAAATGACAGCTCTCAGCTGATCTTCTTTCGGTTTCGCAGTCCGGCGGAAGGGATCTGGAAGATTGGCGTGGAGGCGCTTGGAGTGTCTGAAGGAGAGTTCCATATCTGGCTGCCTCTTCAGGAATTTCTGGAGGGAGAGGTTTATTTTCTGGAGGCGGATCCCAACACGACGCTGACAGAGCCTGCAAGTACAGAAGCAGCCATCACGGCGGCCTTTTATGACGGAGAAGATAAGAGTGTTGCCATTCATTCCGGGAGAGGGTATACTAGAGGTGGATTCATAAAGCCGGATCTTGCGGCGCCGGGAGTGGATATCACAGGATTGGGACCGGGCGGAAAGTTTGTCACCCGCAGCGGATCCAGCGCGGCGGCAAGCCTTACAGCTGGGGCTTCAGCCCTGGTCATGCAGTGGCTGGAGGAGCAGCCCATGGCCATTGGAGTGAGCACCAGCGTGGTGGCAGGCCTTTTGATCCTGGGGGCAGACCAGGGAAATCTTCCGGAATATCCAAACCGGGAGTGGGGATACGGGACTCTGAACGTCTATCGTTCCCTGGACCGTTTGAGACGGCTGTAAATACATAGAGAAAGCAAAGGAGAGATGAACTATGGCAGACTTTTTTGATGAACTGGGAAAGAAGATCACAGAGACAGCAGAGGATCTGGGAAGAAAAGCAGAAAATGCGGTGGAGATCCAGAAGATCAAAGGACAGATCCGCTCTCTGAAGCGGGCCAATGACCGGGATCTTCTGGACATTGGCCGGATGGCTTACGAGAAGTTCCAGAAGGGTGAGATCTCAGATCTGGACTGCATTTCCCTCTGCGAGGCCATCGAGACCCGGTCAGAGGAGATCGAGCGGCAGGAAGAGGAGATCGTCCGGATCAAGGGTGTCTTCTGATGATCCCCAAATTGGCAGGCCTTTTCCTTGTACTGGTCTGCGGGGATATGGGGGTAAAACAGTATATCGAGGATTCCTTTCAGGAAAAAGAAGAGAGGGAGACTCTTATCCCTTCTGTGGTACTGCGTAAAGTGTACAACCGGGGCTTTCTTCTGGACGCCCTGGATCAGCATCCGGAACTGGTCCGCGGAAGTTCCCTTCTTCTGGGAGCAGGAGTCCTGGTCTATGACGTGTGGCTGTTCCTGCAGAAAGGAAGAAAACTTCGGAAACTGGGAATGGCGTTCTTAAGCGCCGGCGCCTTAAGTAATATTTATGACCGGGTGATCCGGGGGAAAGTCATTGATTATATCGGATTCCGGAGTAAATATAAGTTTCTGTCCAGGATCACAGCCAATCTGGCGGATTTCTATGTAGTGATCGGAGGAGTGCTGGCGGCGCTGGGGAGGAAGAAGTAAATTCAGGTTTATCGCGCGCCTAAGAGGAAATCAAGCGGCTGCGCAGCAGACATTTGATTTCCTCGGCGCGATACCGACAGAATCAAAGAGTGCGAAGCACGGCAGCCGTGAAACGGCTGGATTCTGGAGGTGTGTTTACCGAGAGGCGGGGACCGGCGATTGCTCCGAGGCTGACGCTTAACCTCCGCCATCATCCGGCCCCCGCCTTATCGCCAACTTGCACGGCAAAGTCCTGAATT
>NZ_DBGCJQ010000068.1:0-3838 GCF_048354975.1 Massilistercora timonensis
GAGGCTGCAGGTCTTGCAGCTGAGACCGTAACGCTTGGCGATCCTACTTTCGCAGGTCCATTGACTGGGGTCCAGCTTGGACTCACGGTATATCATGTATGCGAGCCGGAGATCAAAGAGGAGTTTGATCAGGACGTTTATGACGAGCAGGTTGGTATGATGGAGATGGTTCTGGACGTTGACGACATCGTATCCGAGATGCAGGCGATCAGAGACCAGCTGTAATCAGACTGCAAAAAGAGGGGCGTTATCCCATGTGTACCCCACTGGGGCAATGCCCTCTTTCTTGTGAAACGGGGCGGAATGCCGCCCGGGATTGAATGAGTTGAAGAAAGGTGGATAACCAATGAACAGTGTAATTAAAGGAGCAAGCTATGTATTAGTACATACTCCTGATATGGTTTTATACAACGGGACGACCCAGACTACAGAGAGGATCGTAAACCCGGATTCTGAATATCTGAAAGAAGTTCCGCAGCATCTGCGTTCCTACGAGGATGTAGTGGCTTACTGGCCGAATCAGACCTACATCGGCAACGTACACCCGGATGAGCTGGCGGAGGTAGAGTTCCCCTGGTACGACAAGAAGAAAGAGGGAGCTGAGCGCTACGGCAAATACGGCGAGATCATGCCGGAGGAAGAGTTCCTGTTCCTGGTACAGGCCAGCGACATGTTCGAGGTTGTAAAACTGGACAAGGAATTTGTAGCGAAATATAAAGATCAGTTCGCGAAGAACCCCATCATCTCCGACGATATCGTAGAGCGGATCGAAGAGGGATACGAGCTTGCTGAGATTGAGGCGCTGATCAAAGACGACCATGCAGAGCCTCTGTATTTTGAAAACAAACTGGTGGGCTGTGTAAAACCGGCTCATGATATTGATGTAAACCTGTCTTCCCACGTTATGCATGAGAACCTGATGAGCAAGGCCTCCAGCGTGCTGGCCCTTCTCTACGGCGTGCGCAACGCAGGGATCGACAAAGCGGATGTTGAGTACGTTATCGACTGTGCAGAGGAAGCCTGCGGCGATATGAACCAGAGAGGCGGCGGCAACTTTGCCAAGGCTGCAGCAGAGGTTGCAGGCCTGGTAAGCGCCAGCGGATCCGACGCAAGAGGATTCTGCGCGGCTCCTACCCATGCGCTTATCGAGGCGGCTGCGCTGGTAAAATCCGGCGCTTACAAGACCGTTGCCGTTACAGCAGGCGGATGTACCGCGAAACTTGGTATGAACGGCAAGGATCACATCAAGAAAGGTCTTCCCATCCTGGAGGACTGCCTGGGCGGCTTCTGTGTGATCATTTCCGAGAACGACGGCGTAAGCCCTGAGATCGATCTTGGCATGCTGGGACGCCACAGCGTTGGTACTGGTTCCGCTCCGCAGAACGTAATCGGAAGCCTGGTAGCTGACCCGCTTGACAGAGTTGGAATGAAGCTTACCGACATCGACAAATATTCTCCGGAGATGCAGAATCCGGATATCACCAAACCGGCCGGAGCAGGAGATGTTCCGCTGGCAAACTACAAGATGATCGCGGCCCTGGCTGTAAAGCGTGGAGAGTTAGACCGGAAAGAACTGGCCAACTTCACCAAAGAGCGTGGCCTGACCGGATGGGCTCCCACACAGGGACATATCCCGTCTGGCGTACCTTACGTGGGATTTGCCTGCGAGGATATCAAAGAAGGTAAGATCAAGAACGCGATGATCATCGGAAAGGGAAGTCTGTTCCTTGGACGTATGACCAACCTGTTCGACGGTGTATCCTTCGTGATCCACGGCAATACCGCTGCAGAGGAAGAAGCGGCAGCCGGCGTATCCGAGGAAGAAGTAAAGGGACTGATCGCGAAAGCTATGAAAGATTTTGCTGCGACCCTGATGGCAGAGTAAGGGGTGGTGACGATGGCAGATAAGATTGAAAAAATGATCGCGGAAACATTCCTTCAGATGGCGGAAGGTCTGGAGACCGGAAGTTTTGGGAAGAAGCCTAAGATTGCCATCACCGGAATGGGAAGCGAGCACGGAGAAGAGAATTCGATGGCAGGTGCTATCGCGGCCGCCAGAGACGGGATCGATGTGTACTACATCGGAACCCTGGAGGCAGAGGGCGTGACAACCGTGAAAGTGGCCAACGATGAGGAAGGCCACGATAAGATGGAAGAGATGCTCAAGAACAAGGAGATCGACGCGGCAGTTACCATGCATTTCCCGTTCCCCATCGGCGTATCTACCGTAGGACGCTGTGTGACTCCGGGATACGGCAAGGAAATGTATATTGCCAACACCACCGGAACTTCCAGCACAGACCGGATCGAGGGAATGATCAAGAATGCGGTCTATGGTGTGATCGCGGCGAAAGCCTGCGGAAACGCTCATCCCACAGTGGGGATCCTGAACGTGGACGGCGCCCGTCAGACAGAGAAGGCGTTAAAACAGCTTCAGGAGCAGGGCTATGATATTACATTTGCAGAGTCCAGCCGTGCAGACGGCGGATGCGTGATGAGAGGAAACGATGTGCTCCAGGCGTCACCGGACATTATGGTGACAGATTCCCTGACCGGAAACATCCTGGTGAAGATGCTTTCTTCCGCCAACACCGGCGGAAGCTATGAGGCTACCGGCTTCGGCTATGGCCCGGGCATCGGGGAAGGCTATGAGCAGCTTGTCATGATCGTATCCAGAGCCTCCGGCGCTCCGGTGATCGCCAATGCGATCCGCTATGCGGCGCAGCTGGTAAGAGGCAAGGTCTTCGAGGTGGCCAGGGCAGAGTTTGCGGCTGCGAAGAAGGCAGGGTTCCAGGAGATCCTGGATTCTGTGAAGGCGGCTTCCAAGCCGGCGGCAGCAGAAGAGGATGTAAAGGAGCCTCCCAAGGAGATCGTAACTTCCCAGATCCCTGGAATCGAAGTTATGGATCTGGACGATGCGGTGAAATGCCTGTGGAAGATCGGCATTTACGCAGAGAGCGGAATGGGCTGTACCGGACCTATCATCCGGGTATCTGACGCCAACCTTGAGAAGGCGGAGGAAGAGCTTAAGAAGGCCGGATACATCGGCTAGTTCTGAGGAAAAAGGAAGAGAGAAAGAAAAGAAGAGCTGCTGCGTCACAAACGCGGCAGCTCTTCTTCTTTAGGCGGAGCAGTATAGCATGTGCATTGTTTGTTGATCTTTGATATGATACACTGTAAAAAATGCGAGATAACAAGAAAGAAGAGGGAATCAATTATGAATACAGTGAAAGTAAGGAATGTTGAAATCGGCGCAGGGATCCCCAAGGTCTGTGTTCCCATCGTAGGGAGCACCAGAGAGGAAATCCTTTCCGCTGCCCGGACCATTGCTTCCATGGGAACTGATGTTGTGGAATGGCGGGCAGACTGGTATCAGGACGTTTTTGACTTCCAGGAAGTGGAAAAGACGGCAAAAATGCTGCGGGAAGCCCTGGGAGAAACTCCCATTCTCTTTACCTTCCGCACCGCTAAAGAAGGCGGAGAAAAGGCTATCGATACCGAGGTTTATGTGGCGTTAAACCAGTGGATCGCAAAGACCGGTCTGGTGGATCTGGTAGACATCGAGGCTTTTACCGGAGATGAAGCGGTGAAAAAGGTGATCGATACCGCCCATGCCTGCAGCGTGAAAGTAGTGGTCTCCAACCATGATTTTGATAAAACTCCGTCCAAAGAAGAACTGGTATCCAGACTTCGCAAAATGCAGAATCTGGGCGCGGACATCCCTAAGATCGCAGTTATGCCTCAGAATAAAAAAGACGTGCTTACCTTGCTTGCCGCCACAGAAGAGATGGCAACGGAATATGCGGACCGTCCCATTATCACCATGTCCATGGCAGGC
>NZ_DBGCJQ010000069.1:0-22052 GCF_048354975.1 Massilistercora timonensis
CTGCGATCTCTTCCACCAGCTCCCGGATGGTCTTCCTTCCATTCAGCGCATGCTCCTCTGCATACCGCAGGATCTGTCCCAGACAGGTCAGCTGCTCCTGGTCCGCCAGCTGTTCCACATACCGCAGGTCCACAGTCTCATGATTCAACTGGAAGCCGTCTCTTCCCAGAGTCTTCACCTTGATCCGTCCCTTGTGGAGGATCCCCGGATTCCTTCCCGGCCGCCGGTCAAATCCCGGAAGAGATCCCTTCTTCTCCGGCAGTTCCAGTCCCGGATACTCTCTGGCCGCCTCCTTGGCCGTCTCCGTGATCTCTCTTGGAATATAGCGGTCCATCTGGATGATGGTATCAGAAGGTTCAAAATAAGCTCCTGAACTTCCCGCCACCAGGATGGTGGAGATCCCGTAATCCTGATACAGTTCCTGCATCCGCTCGATAAAGGGAGTGATAGGCTCCATATCCCGGTGGATCACCCGCTGCATCAGTTCATCCCGCACCATGAAATTAGTAGCGCTGGTATCCTCATCAATGAGGAAAGCCGTCGCTCCCGCCTCCATAGCCTCCGCCACGTTAGCTGCCTGGGAGGTGCTCCCGCTGGCGTCCTCTGTGGAAAAAGCCGTGGTATCCCTGCCATTTGGCAGGTCATTGATAAACATGGAAATATCCGTATGCTTGATGCTCCGGCCATCCTCCGCCCGGATCTTCACCGCCGCCGGGTCTGTGATCACATACTCCCGGCCGTCTCCGGCGATATGGGGATAGACTCCCATCTCCAGCGCTTTCAGAAGGGTAGATTTCCCGTGATAGCCTCCGCCTACGATCAGGGTGATCCCCTTCTTCACTCCCATCCCGGTGATCTTCCCTCCGTAGGGAAGCGTAAGTTCCACCTGAAGGGACCTGGGAGAGACAAAGGGCACCGCCTGCTTCATGGGCCGCTGGGAGACGCCGGAGGCTCTTGGCAGGATGGCCCCATCCGCCACAAACGCCACCAGCCCCAAAGGCTCCAGCTGTTCCCGGATATAGGCCTGGTCTTCCGACAGCTCCATCACCTTCTCCACCTTGTTCTGGTCCAGATTCCGGTAGAGAAGCGCGCCGTCCACACAGCGGGGAAGGAAGTCGAACAGGATCCGGATCAGCTCTCCCGCATTGATGGTCCTTCCGTTGGCCGGGAATCCCACCTCAAAACGCATGGTCACATCCCCGCTTTTTTCGTCGATCCTGCAGGCGCTGCGCTCCAGCACCTCCTGCCCGCAGCGGGTCACTGAGATGAGGCCGCTCTTCCCGGATCCTTTGGCCTGGAAGGAATATTTCTCGATCTGTCCGGCAAATCCCCGGATCAGATGATCCTGCAGGGCGATCCTTTTATGCCGGCTGTCATAGAGCCGTTCCGGGAACCCTGCGGTCTGTCCGGCCACCTCCACATGGACTCTGGATGGCGCCGCGAAGGGATCTCCCTGCACATGGTCGATCACCAGCGTATACCTGCCAAACCGGTAAGCCCCCCTGATCCCTTTGTAGGCCGGATAGCCCTTCCGGTCAATGCTGTATAATAATTTTCTCAGCTCTTCTCCTGTCTTCATCTAA
Organism: Massilistercora timonensis; assembly: GCF_048354975.1. Taxonomy (NCBI): domain Bacteria; kingdom Bacillati; phylum Bacillota; class Clostridia; order Eubacteriales; genus Massilistercora; species Massilistercora timonensis. The sequence continues at coordinate 1,584 of NZ_DBGCJQ010000069.1, forward strand.
TAAGCCTCCGCCTCTTCTCTTGTCAGCCAGAAATGGATCCCGGTGGTGGAATCCTGCCACCGGTCTTCATTAAAATCTTTCACTTCGACCCATTCCCCTTTTTTGTAAATGAAGTCTTCATCCACCAGGGACCAGGCCTCGTCATATTCTTCTTTAAAATCAAAGCTTTTGATGGTCAGCACCTTTGCCTTGCTGCAGCGGCAGGAAGGCAGAGTCGCCGACGTCCGCTTTGCGTCCGCCGGGATCAGAAGCTGCACCAGCCGGTTGTTGAAGCATTTCTTGTATCCCAGGAACGCCCCCTTCTCCGGGCAGTGAAGCCGAAACCATTTCGTCTCCTCATCGGAAATGATCCCGGTAAGATCTGCGTATTCCAGCACCGCACCGAAAAGATCTGCCCCGCAGATATCGCACTGGCGCATATCGCAGTACCGGAAGGAAGCCGTCTTCAGATTGGCATTGCGAAAACTCGCTCCCTTCATGGGACAGCCGTCGAACAGCGCGTTCTCCACACTGCTCCCGGTAAAATCCGCCCCGGAAAGGATCACGCCCTGGAAGGAGCTCAAGGTAAAGTCCACGCCTCTAAGATCCCAGCCGGACAGATCCACAGGCTCCAGCTCCCGCTCTCTAAGATCCAGAAGTGTGCCGTCTCTTCGCTCTTTCAACGCCTCTCTTAATTCTTCTGCGGACAGTTTCTCCATATCTTTCTAATCTCCTTAATCAAACAGCGGGGTGGAGAAGTACCGCTCCGCCGTATCTGCCAGAACCGTCACCACTGTTTTCCCGGGACCCAGCTTCCGGGCCAGCTTCAGCGCTCCCGCCACGCTGGTGCCGCTGGAGATGCCGCACATCAGGCCTTCCTTTCTGGCCAGCTCTCTGGCTGTCTCCAGTGCCTCCTCATCAGTCACTGTGATCACATGGTCGTAGATCTTCTGGTTCAGGATCTCCGGGATCACTCCATCGCCGATCCCCATCTGCAGATGGGTCCCGATCTTGCCTCCGGACAGGATCGCAGCATGCTCCGGCTCCAGCGCCCAGATCTCAATATCCGGGTTGGCTGCCTTCAGGGTCTCGCCGATGCCGGTGATGGTCCCCCCTGTCCCGATTCCGGAACAGAATCCATGGATCGGCTTGCCCGCCTGCTCCAGGATCTCGCGCCCGGTCTGCTCTCTATGGGCGGCGCTGTTGGCTTCATTGGCAAACTGCTGGGGCACATAGACATTGGGGTCTTCTGCCGCCATCTCAGTAGCCAGTTCCATACATCTGGCGATGCAGGCTCCGATATCTCCGTCGTCATGGACCAGGATCACTTCCGCGCCGTAACCCTTCACCAGTTTTCTTCTCTCCTCGCTGACGGAGTCAGGCATGATGATCTTCGTCTGATATCCCTTCACCGCTCCGATGAGGGCAAGGCCGATGCCCTGGTTGCCACTGGTGGGCTCCACAATAATGGTCCCCGGATGGATCAGTCCCTTCTCTTCCGCAACTTCGATCATATTTTTCGCTGTTCTTGTCTTAACAGATCCTCCGATATTGACTGCTTCGAATTTTACCAGAATCTCTGCATCCTCAGGCCCTGTCATCTTGTTCAGACGGATCAGTGGTGTATTTCCCACTGCGTCCAGTACGTTATCATAGATCATGTCTATACACTCCTTTGTTTTGATTTGTGAAATCGAAAGATTTCCATACTTCTTATTATTGTATCATAATTTGTGGTATAATGAACAGGAAAAAGCAAAAAGAAAGGAATTAAAACCATGAAATACATTCTGGCTTCTGCTTCCCCCAGAAGAAATGAACTGATGACACAGGCGGGATTCTCCTTTGAAGTGGTCCCTTCCCAGGTGGAGGAAACCATTTCCCAAACCCGCCCTTCCGACATCGTGACGGAACTGTCCTCCCAGAAGGCCCTGGAGGTCTATGAGCGGCTGCAGCCAAAGGACTGCACGGTGATCGGCGCGGACACCATCGTGGTCTACCGGGATGAGATCCTGGGCAAGCCGGCAGATGAAGCGGAAGCGCTGGATATGCTCTCTCTCCTGGCCGGCCGGACCCATCAGGTATACACCGGCGTCACCCTGGTGCGTCAGGCACCGTCCGGCAGCCGTCCAAAGATCCACTCCTTCTACGAGAAGACGGATGTGGAATTCTATCCCATCCACCGGGAAGACCTTCTCTCCTATATCCGTACCGGCGATCCTCTGGACAAAGCCGGCTCTTACGGGATCCAGGGGCCCTTTGCCATCCATGTGAAGGGGATCCAAGGCGATTACAACAATGTGGTGGGGCTTCCCATCGCCAGGCTATATCAAGAGATCCGGCAGTTCTGACGAACCGCCGGACCTTTTTTCTTCTCTTCTCTTTTATCCTGCCATCTTCATATCCTGATACTCTTCCGCCGCCTCCAGGATGGACGCTTTCATGATCCGAATCAGCTGATCCACTTCCTTTTTCGTCACGGTAAGAGGCGGGATCATCCGGTTCACCCGGTCCCCGATCGCTGTGATCAGCGCCCGGCGCTCCAGCACCTTGTGCTTTACCTCCACCGCAATGGGGATCTCGTACTCACAGCCCACCAAAAGCCCTTTTCCTCTGGCCTCCTTCACATAGGGAAGCTTCGCCAGCTCCTGCCGCAGATACCGGCCTACTTTCCGGGCATTTCCACTTAAGTCCTTCTCCAGGATCTCTGAGACAGATGCCAGGGCCGCCGCGCAGGAGACCGCGTGGCCACCATAAGTGGAACCGTGGGTTCCCATGGTAAAGGACTGAGCCACCTCCTTTGTGGCACAGCAGGCGCCGATGGGCATCCCGCCGCCCAGAGCCTTGGCCATGGACACCGCATCCGGCTTCACATGATATCCCATGTAAGCCATAGGCGATCCCGTCCGCCCCCATCCGGTCTGCACCTCATCCAGCAAAAGTAAAAGCCCTCTCTCATCGCAGAGCCTGCGCAGGCCCTCCATAAATTCCTGGGTGGCCGGATAAACGCCGCCCTCCCCCTGGACCGGTTCGATCATAATGGCAATGGTCTGATCCGTCACCTTGGAGGCAAAATCATCCAGATCATTAAACCTGGCATAGGAAAATCCCGGCACCATCGGCCCGAATCCCTGCTGGATCGCGGTGTCCGGCTGTCCGGTAGCCGCCATGGCTCCCATGGTGCGTCCATGGAATCCTTTCTCTGCAGTCACGATGTGGTATTTCTCCGGTCCGTAATGATCGATCCCGTATTTCCTCGCCATCTTGATCATACATTCATTAGCCTCTGTCCCGGAGTTCTGGAAGAAGATCTTATCCATCCCGATGGTTTCACACACCTTTTGGGCCAGCAGCGCCTGAGGTACCGTATAGGGATAGTTAAAGGTATGCATGATGTCATCCATCTGTTCTCTCACTGCCTGAACTACCCGGGGATTGCGGTTGCCGGGGCTGTTGACTGCTACGCCGCCGTAGAAATCCAGATAAGCGTTCCCCTTCTCGTCATAGAGGTACATCCCCTCCGCCCGCTCTGCGATAAAATCGTAGCGCTCATAGGTCTCCACCATGTACTTGTTCACGATGCTCTTAAGTTCCTCTGCCGTCAGGTTTGTGTCTTTCAGTTTCATGTTGATCTCCTCCTTTTCCTTATCCCGGCATTAGAAAAAGGCGTCGTATCTAACGATACGGCGCCTTTGCCTTTTATGCACTATTAGTTATACTTACGTTTTCTAGCAGCTTCAGATTTCTTTTTACGTCTTACGCTTGGCTTTTCATAGTGTTCTCTTTTGCGAATCTCCTGCTGAATGCCAGCTTTCGCGCAGTTTCTTTTGAATCTGCGTAAAGCGCTGTCCAACGTCTCGTTTTCTTTAACGATTACATTTGACATAGTCTCACACCTAACCTCCCCTCCAGCCCTGTATTGTGCATCCTACGACTGTTCGGGTTATTCTTGCACTAACTTAGATTATAGCACATATTTTGGGTACGTCAACATTTTTTATCTGTTTTTTTCTCGTACCTTGTCCGGCCCTAGGAAAGCTGTGCTTCCAGCACCTCTTTCACCTTGCCGATGGCCTCGTCGATGCCTGCCGGGTTCTTGCCGCCGGCCTGGGCCATGTTAGGACGGCCTCCGCCGCCTCCGCCTACCAGGGAAGCAATGCCTTTGATCAGATTTCCTGCATGGGCGCCCTGTTTTACCGCGCCCTCCGTGGCCATCGCCATCAGGGAAACCTTCCCGTCCACAGCTGAAGCCAGCACGATCACGCCTTCGCCCAGCTTCTCCTTCATCTGGTCGCCCAGCTCCCGCAGGCCGTTCATATCCACGCCCTCGATCCGGGCTGCCAGAAGGGACAGTCCCTTCACTTCCGTGATCTGGTCAGTCACATCTCCCATAGCGTCCTTGGCAAGCTTGCTCTTTAAGCTCTCCACTTCCGCCCGCAGTTCCTTGTTCTCTGCCAGCACATGGGTGATCTTCTCCTCCAGCTTGTCCGGGGATGCTTTCAGAAGCTTCGCCGCGCGGTGCAGCTTCTCTTCCAGCTCACTGTAATAGTTCATCAGCCCTTTGGCGGTCAGCGCCTCGATCCTTCGTACGCCTGCCGCCACGCCGGTCTCGGAAATGATCTTAAAGGCGGTGATCACGCCGGTATTGGACACATGGGTACCGCCGCAGAACTCGATGGAGAAATCTCCCATGCTGACCACCCGGACGATATCCCCGTATTTCTCGCCAAACAGCGCGGCCGCCCCGGTCTTTCTGGCCTCTTCAATGGGCATGTTCTCTACTTTTACCGCCAGATTCTTCTGGATCTGCTCATTGACGATCTCCTCCACCTTCTTTATCTCCTCCGGCGTCAGTGCAGAGAAGTGGGTGAAGTCAAACCGCAGCCGGTCTTCGTTGACGGAAGAACCTGCCTGTTCCACATGAGTCCCCAGGACCATGCGCAGAGCTTTGTGCAGAAGATGAGTAGCGCTGTGGTTGTTGGCGGACAGGGAACGTTTCTCCTGATCCACGGTCAGTTCCGCCTCATCGCCCACCTTCAGCATCCCCTTGGTCACAATGCCCACATGGCCGATCTTGCCGCCCAGGAGTTTTACCACATCCTCCACCTGGAACTCGCCTTCCGCCGTGCGGATCACGCCCTGGTCTGCCTCCTGGCCGCCGCTGGTGGCATAGAACGGAGTCTCCTCCACAAAGATGGTACCTTTCTGTCCCTCGCTCAGAGCCTCCACCAGTTCGGTCTCCGTGGTCAGAACGGTAACCGGCGACTTCCAGCTTAAGTGGTCATATCCTACAAAAGTGGATGTCACGGAAGGATCGATGGACTCGTATACCGTCACGTCCGCTCCCATGTAATTGGTGACTTCTCTCGCCGCCCGGGCAGTTTCCCTCTGCACCTTCATGGCAGCCTGGAATCCCTCTTCATCCACAGAGATCCCCTTCTCCTCCAGGATCTCTCTGGTAAGATCCAGCGGGAATCCATAAGTATCATAGAGCTTGAAGGCCTGGTCTCCTCCCAGCGTCTTCTCCCCCTTCTTCTCCAGTTCTTCTTCCATCTCCGCCAAAATAGAAAGTCCCTGGTCGATGGTCTTGTTAAACTGCTCTTCCTCTTTGGCGATTACCTTGAAGATAAACTCTTTCTTCTCGTCCAGTTCCGGATAACCGTCCTTAGATCCCTCGATCACGGTCTGGGCAAGCTTGGTCAGGAATTCTCCCTCGATATTCAAAAGTCTTCCGTGACGGCAGGCTCTCCGCAGCAGACGGCGCAGCACATACCCCCGCCCTTCATTGGACGGCATGATCCCGTCAGAGATCATAAAGGTTACGGAACGGATGTGGTCCGTGATCACACGGATGGACACATCTGTGTCGTAAGATTTGCCATACTCTGCGCCTGCCAGAGTGCTCACATGCTCCCGCAGAGCCTTGATGGTATCCACGTCAAACATGGAATCTACGCCCTGTACGATACAGGCCAGACGCTCCAGGCCCATTCCGGTATCAATATTTTTCTGCTCCAGTTCGGTATAATGATTATTGCCGTCATTGTCAAACTGGGTAAATACATTGTTCCAGATCTCCATGTACCGGTCGCAGTCACAGCCTACGGTACAATCCGGTTTCCCGCAGCCGTACTCCTCTCCCCGGTCATAGTAAACCTCTGAACAGGGGCCGCAGGGGCCGCTTCCATGCTCCCAGAAGTTATCCTCCTTGCCAAAGCGGAAGATCCGATCCGCCGGGATCCCGATATCCTTATTCCAGATCTCCCAGGCCTCATCGTCCTCCAGGTAAACAGAAGGATAGAGCCGGTCCGGATCAAGTCCCACCACTTCCGTCAGGAACTCCCAGGTCCAGGCGATAGACTCCTTCTTAAAGTAATCTCCAAAGGAAAAATTCCCCAGCATCTCAAAGAAGGTCCCGTGCCGGGCTGTCTTTCCTACATTCTCGATATCCCCCGTACGGATACACTTCTGGCAGGTGGTCACACGCTTGCAGGGCGGGATCTCCTGTCCGGTAAAATAAGGTTTCAACGGCGCCATACCGGAATTGATCAAGAGCAGGCTCTTGTCATTATGGGGCACCAGGGAAAAACTCTTCATGGCCAGATGTCCCTTGCTCTCGAAGAACTCCAGGAACATTCTTCTTAATTCATTCACTCCGTATTTCTGCATAACTTCCTCCTATATTCAGGCTATCCTCTAATTATAAAGAGAGCCCCGGCGTTTGTCAACGCCGGGGATTTCTTATTCTCAAACCTCTGTCAGACAAGATCTTCTGCCAGCCGCCGGATCACATCCTCACTTTCCTCCAAGGCCTCCGCGATCTCCGGGATGGTCTTCCCCTTGGCCAGCTTCTTCCGGATCAATTCTTTTAGTTTTTTCTCCTCTCCTTTATGTTCTCCGGCCTTCTCTCCAGCCTCCCAGGCTTCCTCCCGCTCCTGCCGAATATGCTTCTCCTGGTCATATTCATAGATACTCACGTTCTTCGCCTCCCTGCGATTCCTCTCTAAGAACTCCTTCAGGATCCCCTCCTGGATACATTCCGTAATGGCCCGCTCCACTGCTTCCGCAATGGGCTGTTCTTTGGCGTACTTCCTTACCCGTCCCGTATACTCTGCGTATTCCCACAGGGTATGGCAGACCTCCATCAGCTCCGGGTTATGTCCCTGGTTCACATTCAGCATCAGCACCTTTAGATCCAGCATAGGGTCTTCTTCCTCCACTGTGTACAGGTCAGAGAGCTTCAGGATCTGCCGATCCGGCTGATCCGCCTCCCCATTGTAGAAGACGACAAACCTGGGAGCTGGCAGCTCTACCTTCTTCGTTCCATATAGGTTAGCATCTGCCGTCATCCCTGAAAACATGTCCGACAAGTAAAAGAGAAACCGCACTGGCAAGTTGGGACTGTAAGTTGACTGATGTTCATACAGAGACAGCCGGGCGTCAATGAGGAATGACAGATCATTCTTCATAGACATATAGATGGCGTTCTCCAGAGTGTTGATCTCCAGAAGTTCCGGATCCTCATAGTGTTTCCCACTGATCGCATTGTACAGTTCCAGCAGTTTCCTCTTGTCCTCAAAGATCATGACAAACCTCACTGCGTTGTTTGATTGGGATACAAAGCATTGAGATTTCTTCTGACAGATCCTGTCTGAATGTTCGACGCGGCAGACGCCGCCAAGAAATGAACAGCTAGAAATGTAAATGCTTTTGTTGGGGTAAATTTACCACTGATTTCTTATGCTGTCAACTCTTTCTCTTATTTAATTTTTTCAGTGTAACTTATCTTCCTCTGTTTCATTTTCACTTGCTGATACGTCAATGATCTCCTCTTCTGTTAATTCTGCGATCCGGCTTCCCTTTTCCAGAATAAATCTCTTTTGATAGAAAATATCTGCATATTCAAGAACTTTTTTCATCTGCGCCGTATCAAGAAGAGCCCCAAATATTGCGGACGCAACCGGTACTGCTTTTCCTATACTTTTTAACGTCAGCTTCCGGCCGATCTGTTCCAGTGCATCTCTGAAAATGCTATTCTCCAGACCCTTTTTCCCTGCCTTTTGAAGCGCTGTCCGCGCAGATTTATGCGCCAAAGCTCTCAACTGAGTCAACAGTAAAGGTATCCCACCGCGGCTTGCCATATCTGTCCATGTCTTCTTGGCTGTCTGCTTTACTACCGCAGCCTGTCCCATTACCATGATCTTTCCGATAAGGGTTGTGGCCTCATTATTCACATCATTACTCACAGGACTTAACGCACTGGTAAACACTTCACTTGCGATCATCAGTTCCGCACTGTCATTCTTAACATCATACCCATAAAACATGGCAATCGATTGAACTGCTCTGAAATATAAAAATGTACTCAGTACAATATTAAAGGGCAATCCCCAGAATCCCAGCGCTCCTGTTCCACCGCCTTCAACAATAGCAGCAGCCGTATCCTGGCTTTTGTAGGAACTGACCGCAGCAGCTATATTATAACTCCGCAGCAGACAGATCTCATCCAGATCTTCAATATCTTTAGAATCTGATATTTGATTTAGTTTCTTCAGTATCTGTTTTTCACTAACAGAAAATCTGGAAGCCTGCTCCTCAATTGCCTGGAACCCTGTTCCCATGACTTCCATGATCCTGGAATACAACTCCATCTGTGTAATACTTAGGCCGATCTCGTTTCCCGCCTTTTTTAACTTTTCCGGCAACAGCTGTCCTGCCTTCGCGCCTATCTTTGCAATCTTTCCAGGTGCTGTGAGTTTTTCATACTTTTTACTCAAGGCATCTAAGGCTTCCACTTCCTTCTGATCAAGAACCGGCACAGGCAGAATATAGTTCTCTTTCATAACTTACACCCCGCTCTTTGTAATGGATTATACTGTATATTATTATACACTGTCCTGCCACAATTGAAAATGAATTTCCTGTGCAGCCCTCCTTTTGCCCCTGTTCTCCGAACATAAAAAGATCACCCGCACATTTTCCTGTACGGATGATCTTCTGTGATTCCTGATCTCTATCTGGTTTTAATCCAGCTGGATCTCCTCCAGCTCCTTGGGCGGGATCTGTTTGGTGGACGCCTTCACGAAGTCCTGGATCTTCTTCTGGGCTTTGGCCACCGGGATATTGGTTCCGGCGCCTGCCACACAGCCGCCGGGGCAGCCCATTCCTTCAATAAGGCAGCCGTTCATCTTGCCAGCCTTGGCCAGGGCCAGGGTTTTCTTGCACTCTGCCAGGCCTTCCGCGTGCTCGATGTGCACATCCACGTCCGGGTAGTACTCATTGATACATTTCTCAATGGCCTGGGCCACGCCGCCGGCCACCGCGTATCCTCTTCCCGCTCCGGTGGCGTTGTGGAAGGAGGACTCCGCCTCATATTTGGTCAGATCGATGTCTCTTGCGTCGAACATGGCCTGCAATTCTTCAAAAGTGACTACAAAGTCCACATCGCTTCGCACAGTACGCCGCATGGCCTCCAGCTTCTTGGCCGCGCAGGGCCCGATGAACACCACTTTGGCGTCGGGGTGCTTCTGCTTGATGGTCCGGGCAGTGGCTACCATAGGCGTCAGTTCCTGGGACACTTCATCGACCAGGTCCGGGAAATATTTCTTCGCCAGCATGGCCCAGGAAGGACAGCAGGAAGTGAGCAGGAAGGGCAGTTCTCCGGTGGTCACCTTCTCCACATAGTGATGGGCCTCCGCAACAGCTCCGATATCCGCACCCAGCGCCACCTCGTAGAACTCCGCGAAGCCCAGCTCCTGCAGGGCCGCCTTCAGGTTCCTGGGGGTGATGTTATCCCCAAACTGTCCGTAGAAAGCCGGAGCGATCTCCGCGATGATCTCATCTCCCTTCTTCAGGGCATGAGCCAGCTGGAAGATCTGGGATTTATCGGAAATAGCTCCAAAGGGGCAGCTTACCATACACATGCCGCAGGAGACGCATTTCTCCGAATCAATATAGGCCCGCCCCATCTTGTCCGATGTGATGGCGTTTACGCCGCAGGCCCGGGCGCAGGGACGCTCCTTTTTGGAAATGGCGTCATAGGGGCAGACGGATTTGCATTTGCCGCACTTGATACATTTCTCCTGATCGATATAGGACTTTCCTTTGACAAAGGAGATGGCTCCCTTGGGGCAGACCTCCATACAGGGATGGGCAAGGCAGCCTTTGCACATGTTGCTCACTTCGTATCCCCGCTCCTCGCAGGCTTCACAGGCGGAAGGGATCACCTGCATAAGGGGCGGCTCATAGTATTTCTCGGAAATATTGCTGGCCTCCACGCCGGCAGTCAGATGGACCGGCTTATTCTCCGGCCGCAGGGAAAGTCCCATGGCAAGCCGCAGACGCTCCCGCACGATGGACCGGGCCCGGTATACGCTCTCCCGGTATTTTACCTTGGTGTCTTCATTGACGATCTCATAGGGGATGGCTTCCATGTCGTCATTCAGCGTCTCATCGCTGGACTCAAATCCAAGCCTTGCCACCTCTTCGAACACTTTTCTTCGGATCCTGCGGACGGTAGTATCCAATCCTCGCATCATAATGCTCTTCCTCCTGAATCTTCTATTTTTCCTGGATTTACAGTATTTATGGTACTACTATAAATAGTCGTTAATTTATTGTCAAGTCGGTTTTCTGTTTAATTTTCCATACAATCGAAAAAACGGAAAACCGCCCCTGCAGCTTTCCGTTTCTCTTTTTCTTCCTATGGATTTATAAAAGGATGATCTTGTGTTCCTTACAGGTCTTACGCATCTCCTCCGGCCAGATACTTGCCTGCACCTCGCCCACATGCGCCCGGTCCAGAAGCAGCATACACAGTCTTGACTGGCCGATACCGCCGCCGATGGTATAGGGCAGTTCTCCGTTCAGGAGCATCCGGTGATAAGGAAGGTTCCTTCTGTCCTCACATCCTGCTTTGACCAGCTGTTCCTCCAGAGACTTCTCATCCACCCGGATCCCCATGCTGGAGATCTCCAGGGCACAGTTCAAAGTGTCGAACCAGAACAGGATGTCCCCGTTAAGCTGCCAGTCGTCATAGTCCGGCGCCCGCCCGTCGTGAGGCTTGCCGCTTTTCAGCTTCTCGCCGATCTTCATCAGGAATACGCAGCCGTACTCTTTGGTGATCAGATTCTCCCGCTCCTTGGGCGTCTTGTCCGGATACCGGTCCTCCAGCTCCTGGCTGGTGATAAAGGCAACCCCGTCCGGCAGATGTTTTACTGCCTGGGGATATTTATACCACACTTCATGCTCCATGTGCTTGATGATCTTGAAGATGGTGCGCACTGTGTCTTTCAGCGTGTCAACGGTCCGCTCCTCTTTGGTGATCACCTTCTCCCAGTCCCACTGGTCCACATAGCAGGAATGGAGATTGTCAAGCTCCTCGTCCCGGCGGATGGCGTTCATGTTGGTGTAGAGGCCTTCTCCCGGCTGGAAGCCGTACTCTTTCAGCGCCATTCTCTTCCACTTGGCCAGCGACTGCACCACTTCCATCTCTTCTCCCGGAACGCCGGCAATGTCAAAATGCACCGGCCGCTCCACGCCGTTCAAGTTGTCGTTGAGGCCGCTGCTCCTGGCCACGAAAAGAGGGGCGGAGATCCGCTCCAGATTCATCTCTTTGCCGAATTCCTTCTGGAAGGTGTCCCGGATGTATTTGATAGCTTCCTGTGTCTCCCGCACGCTTAAGCGGGGATCATAATGTTCTGGTATGATAAGTCTCATGTCTAGTTCTCTCCTTTAAAAAGTTCTTGTGTATAGTATACCGACTGCATGGCATCTTTTCCATAGAAATCTGCGCCGATCATATCTGCGTACTCCTGGTTGAGCACCGCGCCGCCCACCATGACCTTGCAGTCCGGCTTCTGTTCCCGCAGAAGACGGATGGTCTCTTCCATGCTCACCACCGTGGTGGTCATCAGGGCGCTTAAGCCCACCAGCCGTACATCCTCCCGGAGGGCGGTCTCCGCCACCAGCTGGGGAGGCACGTCTTTCCCCAGATCGATCACATCGAATCCATAGTTCTCCAGCAGCACCTTGACAATGTTCTTGCCGATATCATGGATGTCGCCTTTCACCGTGGCCAGGATCACTTTCTCCTTCTTTTGCTCCGGCCCGTCCTGTTCCGGCATCCGCTCTTTCAGCACGGCAAAGGCGATCTTGGCCGCGTCCGCGCTCATGAGAAGCTGGGGCAGGAACAAAGTCCCCTTCTCAAATCCCTTGCCCACCTGATCCAGCGCCGGGATCATGGCCTCGTTGATGATCTCCAGCGGAGCCTTCTCCTCAAGAAGCCGCAGGGCTCCCCGGTGGGCCTCCTCTTTCAGCCCCTTCTCAATGGATTCCTTCAGGGAAATATCCCGGGCGGAAGCCGCCGGCGCAGCAGGCGCCTGGTTTCCATAGACTTCTATATATCGCTCGCAGTTCTCGTCATATCCCATCAGGGCGCAGTACGCGTAGTAGGATCGCATCATGTCTTCGGACAGGGGGTTGATGATCCCGGCGCTTAACCCCTTCTGCAGCGCCATGGTATAGAAATTGGCGTTGATCACCGGGCGGGAAGGCAGCCCGAAGGAAATGTTGGATACTCCCAGCACCGTACATACCCCGTAAGTCTTTCGCACCCCTTCCAGGGCCTCCAGGGTGGTTCTGGCCCCTGCCGGGTCAGAGCTGATGGTCATGGCCAGCACATCGATAACGATGTCCTTCTTCGGGATCCCGTACCGGGCCGCTTCCCGGATGATCCTGCCTGCGATCTCCACCCGGCCCTTGGCCGTGTCCGGGATCCCGTTTTCATCCAGGGTAAGCCCTACCACCACGCCGCCGTATTTCCGGATCAGCGGGAAGACGACGTCCATACTCTCCTGCTTGCCGTTTACCGAGTTGACCATGGCCTTCCCGTTATAGATCCTGAGCGCCGCCTCCAGGGCCGCCGGATCCACGGTATCGATCTGCAGGGGAAGACTGGTCACGCTCTGCAGCTCCGTCACCACCTTCTTCATCATGGCAGGCTCGTCAATATCCGGAAGCCCTACGTTCACATCCAGGATGTGGGCTCCCTGATCCTGCTGCCGCACGCCCTCTGTCAGGATGTAATCCAGATCCTGCTCCTTTAGCGCCTGCTTAAACCGTTTCTTGCCGGTGGGATTGATCCGCTCTCCGATGATCACCGGCTTCTCCCCCAGGATCACCGCCCTGCCATAGGAGGAAACGATGGTTGCCTCTTCCGGTTCCGGTATCTGTCTGTGGGCAAAGGCATGGGAAGCCTTCACCCGCTCCGTCATCCTGCGGATATGGGCCGGCGTGGTGCCGCAGCACCCGCCGATGAGGGAGGCTCCCTTTCTTACGATCTCCTCCATGTATCCTGCGAATTCTTCCGGCTCTACATCGTAGTAAACTTCCCCGTCCTTCTGCTTGGGAAGGCCGGCGTTTGGCTTTACAATCACCGGAAGGGAGGTGTATCTTAACAATTCTTCCAGGATGGGCATCATCTGCTCCGGCCCCATACCGCAGTTGATCCCCAGAGCGTCCACTCCCAGCCCCTCCAGAAGGGCTGCCACGGAAGGCACGTCCCCGCCGGTGAGAAGCTTCCCCTTCTCATCAAAGATCATGGTGGCGAACACCGGAAGGTCTGTATTCTCCTTTGCCGCCAGCACCGCTGCCTTCACCTCATAGGTGTCGCTCATGGTCTCAATATGAATGAGGTCCGCCCCTGCCTGCTCCCCGGCCACGGCAGCCTCCCGGAAGGCCTCATAGGCCTCCTCGAAATCCAGGTCTCCCATAGGCTTAAGAAGTTTCCCGGTGGGGCCCATATCCAGCGCCGCATAGACTTCTCTTCCGTCTGTGACGCCCAAACGGGCAGCCGCCTTCACATTCTCCACCGCCGCCCGGATCACTTCCGCCAGGTCATGTTCCGGATCATGATATTTCAGTGCGTTGGCTCCGAAAGTGTTGGTAAGTACGATATCACTTCCCGCCGCAAAATACTGCCGGTGGATCTCTGTCATCTCCTCCCTGTGGGTGAGATTCCAGGTCTCCGGCAGTTCTCCCGGCGCAAGCCCCCGCTCCTGAAGAAGGGTACCGGTCCCGCCGTCAAAAAACAGCAGTTCCTTCCCCAGTCGTTCCTTTAGCATCTGTTTGCTCCTTCCTGCTCTCTTTTCTGCAATGTCATAGTCTGTCTCTTACTCCCGGCGGTAAGCGCAGTCGATCTTCCCGCAGCTTTCACACCCCTGCCGGTGGCAGGCTGTCTCCTCCAGAGAGATCCCCACCAGAGCCGTCACCGATTTGGACGGCGTCAGCATATAGCCGTCGGTCATGGTAAGCCCGATCCTTTTGGGCGCCTCCAGGCGCTGAAGAAGGGCTTTCTGATGATGGATGGAGAAATCCCCGTACCCCGGGCTGAACCTGGGCCTTAAGTAAAGTCCTTCTTCCTCCAGCTCCTTCTTTCTCTCCTCCTGCCAGGCGTCCAGGTATTCCTCCAGCCTGGCCGCCGCGCAGGCCTGAAGGATCACCGCCCGGGTCATGTCCGTGCGGCTGTACCGGCGCAGCAGAAGATCCGTCCGGGTCCCAAGTGTGGCGGCCGCCAGGATCACTTCCCGGCAGCCCTTCAGATTCCTTGCAAGCCCCCGGCTTCTGATATCCATTCCCGCCGTCTCCACCTGGTCCGGCTCCCGGACCGTCACCGGCTCCCGCCGCCACACGATCCGTTCCTCCCGGAGCCCTTCCAGCTCTTCAAAAGACTGCCGGATCAGTTCCAGCGTCCTTTCCTCCCCGGGATTCCTGCCGTATCCCAGATAGCGGAGCGCTTCCTTCGTCCTGTGATCCATGTTCCGGCCGCTCCTAATGCTTCACGATGGCAGACAGATTGTTCATGATAGCCGCAGCCACCTCCGGCTTGTTCATGGAATACACATGGACATGATTGATGCCATTGGCGAAAAGGTCGATGATCTGGTCGGTGGCGTAGGCGATTCCCGCCTGCTGCATGGCCGCCGGATCGTCCCCGAACCGGTCCAGCACATCCAGGAACCGCTGGGGCAGCACCGTCCCCGACATATCGCAGATCCTCTTCATCTGTTTCTTGTTGGTCACCGGCATGATCCCCGGCAGGACTGGAACGGTAACGCCCGCCTCCCGGATCCGATACAGGAAGTTATAGAGGATGCTGTTGTCAAAAAACATCTGGGTGGTCAGGAAATCCACGCCCCGGTCCACCTTCTCCTTCAGATGGAGCACATCCTCCTTCCGGTTCTCTGACTCCACATGGCCCTCCGGATAGCAGGCCGCGCCGATGCAGAAATCACCCGCGCCCTTGATCTCTTCGATCAGCTCACAGGCATACCGGTACTGGTTGGGAAGGGGGAAGTCCGACTCCTGGGGAATGTCTCCCCGCAGGGCCAGGATATTCTCGATCCCCTTTTCCTTCAGCTCCCCGATCACCTTGTGCACATGCTCCCTGGTAGAGGAAACGCAGGTTAAGTGCGCCAGGCTCTCCACTCCCAGGTCGTCCCTGATATGGGCAGCGATATTTACGGTATTGGCGCTGGTGCCGCCGCCTGCCCCGTAAGTCACACTGATGTAGGAAGGATGGAGCGCTGCGATCTTATCCGTGGCGTTCAGCACGCTCTCGTAGGCTGCATCCGTCTTGGGCGGAAATACCTCGAAGGATATGTGCGGGGTTGTCTCTTTCAGAATCTCTCGGATCTTCATAATTTTTCCTCCTTTATCTCAAAAGAGCAAAGCCTGAGACTTTGCTCTTTCCTGTGGTTTACATTTCGTCGTAAAGTTTCTCATACTGTCTGGCGGAATTGTTCCAGGAGAAGTCTTTCTCCATGCCCCGCTCTACGATCTTGTTCCAGTCCCGCTTCTTATCGTAATAGATCTGCTCCGCGTAACGCACGGTCCCCATCATCTCATGGGCGTTGTAATTACTGAAGCTGAAGCCGGTCCCGGTCTTCTCATACTCATTGTAAGGCTCTACCGTATCCTTAAGTCCTCCGGTCTCTCGCACGATAGGAACGGTGCCGTACCTGAGGCTCATCAGCTGGCTCAGGCCGCAGGGCTCAAACAGCGACGGCATAAGGAAGGCATCGCAGGCTGCGTAGATCTTGTGGGAAAGTTCCTCGGAATAGAAGATATTCGCGGACACCTTGCCCTGGTACTTCCAGGCGAAGTGCCGGAACATATTCTCGTACTGATCCTGGCCGGTCCCAAGTATGACGAACTGAACCGCGTCCTGGCACATCTCGTCCATCACATAGGCGATCAGGTCAAATCCCTTCTGATCCGTCAGACGGGAGACAATGCCGATCAGCATGGTCTTGTGGTCTACAGCAAGTCCCAGCTCCTGCTGGAGCGCCGTCTTATTCTTCACTTTTTCCTTCCGGAAGTTGCCCACGTTATAGTTCCTGGCAATGTACTTGTCTGTCTCCGGATTATAATCTTCGTAATCGATGCCGTTGACGATCCCCGACAGGCAGTTGGATCTTGCGTTCATCAGGCCATCCAGCCCCTCGCCGTAGAAGGGCATCTTGATCTCTTCCGCGTAGGAGTTGCTGACGGTGGTCACCCGATCCGCATAGACGATACCGCCCTTCAGATAGTTGGCGTCCTTGTAAGCCTCCAGCTTGTCCGGCGCGAAATAATATTTGGGAAGCCCGGTGATGTCCATCACCCGCTTGGTATCCCACACGCCCTGGAACTTCAGGTTATGTATGGTCATGATGGTCTTGATACCCCGGAAGTACTCGTTCCCGTACCGGAAGTTGTCAAGATACACCGGGATCAGGCCTGTCTGCCAGTCATGGCAGTGGATGATGTCCGGACGGAAATCAAGAAGCGGCAGCGCGCTTAAGACTGCCTTGGAGAAGAACGCAAACTTCTCGATATCTGCGTACATGTCCCCATAGGGCGCCATCCCGTTAAAATAAAATTCATTATCTATAAAATAGAACGTAATTCCCTCGTACTCCAATTCCAGGATCCCTACGTATTGTTTTCTCCAACACAGATCCATGTAAAAATGAGTGCGATACTGAAGCTTTTGTTTCCACTCATCTTTCATGCACATGTACTTGGGCAGCATCACCCGTACATCGTATTTTTCCTTGTCAAAATATTTTGGTAAAGAACCTGCAACATCTGCCAGGCCCCCTGTCTTGATAAACGGAACGCACTCGGATGTCGCAAAAAGTATTTTTTTCATTGCTTCTCCTCCCAACCTCACGATTTATCCTATTATATCGCATTTTTCTCAGGAATGAAAGCATTATCTGTTTTTATATTCCAAACGGATGGTATCCGCGATAAGCGCAATGAATTCAGAGTTGGTAGGCTTTCCCTTTCCATTGCTCACCGTATATCCGAACAGCTGGTCCAGGGTGTCCAGCTTCCCTCTGCTCCAGGCCACCTCAATGGCGTGGCGGATCGCCCGCTCCACCCGGCTGGCCGTGGTCTGATGGATCTTCGCCACCGTGGGATAGAGGACTTTGGTGATGGCGTTCAGCACATCCATATCCTCCACCGCCATCAGGATGGCGTCCCGCAGGTAATGATACCCCTTGATGTGGGCCGGGATCCCGATCTCGTGGATCATGTCGGTGACCCGGGCTTCCAGATTCACCTGGGACTGGCCGCAGACCACCGGCTCCCCGTCCTTTATCCCTTCCGGCCGGAGCCGTTCCCCCTGGTTTGTATGTTTGATCCTTCCAAGCACCGTCTCGTTGTTGAAAGGCTTTAAGATATAGTAATTCGCGCCTTTGCGGAAGGCGTCTTCTGTGATCCTTTCCTGTCCCACGGCGGTGATCACGATAAAAGCCGGATGCTTCTTAAGCTCTGTGTCCGCGTTCACCAGGTCCATCACGCTTAAGCCATCCATTTTCGGCATGATCAGATCCAGAAGGACAACGTCCGGCTGTTTCTCGCGGATCAGCCGGTATACGTCCTCCCCGTTGCTGGCTTTGCCAACCAGACGCAGGTCTTTGTCGCTGTCGATGATTTCGCCAAGCAGATCCAGGATTCTTTCATTATCGTCGGCTATTGCTACGTTTATTTCACTCATTTTGCGAAATACCTCCTTTCTCGTACAATAAAACCGTCATGACCAATTATATATTTCGTCATATTTCAAAGCAAGAAATTGCTGTCGTAAAAACCTGACACCATGCGACTGTTTTCACGCTATTCTACATTTTTCAACATATTTTCTATAAAGATCCCGTACCCCCTGGCCGGGTCGCTGACAAACACATGGGTGACCGCTCCCACCAGCTTCCCGTCCTGGAGGATGGGGGATCCGGACATCCCCTGTACGATGCCGCCGGTAACTGAAAGGAGATCCTGATCCGTCACCCGGATCTCCAGCCCCTTGTTGGCTTCCTTCGCATGGGTGTCGATTTTTGTGATCTCAATGTCGTACTCTTTTACCTCTCCTTCCACCGCGCACCGGATCGTGGCCGCCCCTTCCCGGATCTCCTCCTTCGCCGCCGTCTCCACCGGGACCTGGTCCGAGAACAGGGTGTCGATCCTCCCGATCTCGCCATAGATCCCTTCTTCTGTGTTCTGTTCAATAGTCCCCAGAACATTGTAATTGTTGTAGATGATGATCCCTTCCATTCCCCCCGGCGTGCCGTCCGCTCCTTTCTGGATGTCCTTGATGCTGGTGGAGTAAAGGGTTCCCCGGGAGATGGCAAGAAGCTTCCCGGTATCCATGTCGTGGATCCCGTGTCCCAGAGCGCCAAACCGGCTGTCCCCGTTGAGAAAGGTGACAGTCCCCAGGCCTTGGGCATTGTCCCGCACCCAGATGCCAAGCTTGTATTCCTCCGGCCCGCACAAGACCGCCCGGGTCCGCACATCGATGGTCTCACCGCCCCGCTGCAGCGTCAGCACCACATTCTCGTCCCGAAGCGCTTCCACCTCCCGGATCAGTTCCTTCTTGTCCCGGACTTTCCTCCCGTCCAGTTCCAGGATATAATCCCCTGCCCGCACCAGGTTCCTGGCCGGCTCCTCAGGGTTTCCGTCCAGCCCCTCCACCGCTCCGGTGCCCAGGACCATCACCCCCTCCGTCTCCAGATAGATGCCCACCGGCATCCCACCGGGGATCACCATGGTCCCCTCCGCCGGCTTAGCGCTCACTTCCCGGTCAAACTGCTCCTCATACCCGTGGATCAGATACCAGCTTCCCCCTGTGGCGGCTACAAAGACCAGGACCATGATCAAGATCCTCCGATACCAGTATTTTCTCATCTCATTCTTCCTTTCTTCCCGAAATAAAAAGACAGGCGTCTTTTCTGACACCTGTCTTAGTATGTGGAACTTTCCTGGTTTCCATCCTTTTATTTTATCCCTTTTGCAAGTTCTTTCATCTCTCTGGCGTTGGTGAGCACCGCCTCTGTGATCCTGGCTCCGCCAAGGATCCTTGCCAGTTCCCGGACAGAATCTTCCTCGGTAAGCCTGCGGATCCTGGTCCTGGTCTCCATCTCCTCCACCGTCTTCTCGATCACATAATGAGCGTCCGCCATGGCCGCGATCTGGGCAAGGTGGGTGATGCAGATCACCTGATGGGTCTTTCCGATGAGAGCCATCTTCTCTGAGACTTTCTGAGCGGTCCGCCCGCTGATCCCCACGTCGATCTCATCGAAGATCAGAGTCTCAATGTCATCCCTCCTGGCCATTACCGTGCGGATGGCCAGCATGATCCTTGAGAGTTCCCCGCCGGAAGCCACGTCTTTCAAAGGCCGCAGAGGCTGTCCCGGATTCAGGGAGATCATGAACTCCACATCGTCGGTTCCGTTTCCGGTATAGGACTTCAGCTCTTCAAAATGGATCTCAAACCGCACATCGGCGAAATTCAGCTCCTCCAGGCCTTTCTGCACCGCCTCTTCCAGAATGGCCGCCTGGCTTTTCCGCACCTGGCTTAAGCTGCGGCAAGCCTTTGCAAGAAGGGCTTCCGCTTCCCTGGCCTTCTTCTCAAGTCCGGCGAGATAGGCCTCATAGTCCTGGAGTTTTTCCAGCTTCCCGGCCTGCTGCTCCTGATAAGCCAGGATCTCTCCCACCGTTCCGCCGTATTTTACCTTCAGGCGGTTGATCTCGTTGAGCCGGTTCTCCGTTTCATAGAGCTCTTCTTCCGAGTACTCGCAGCTCTTGCTGTAATCGGACAGCTCCCGGTTAAAATCATTGAGAAGGCTGTCCACTTCCACCAGCTGTTCCCGCAGCTGCCTGGCGCCTTCGTCACATTCAGCCGCCTCAGAAAGGGCCCGGATCGCCCGGCTTAAATTCTCGCTGGCGCTGTCCGGATCCTCGCTGGTATAGCGGTAGGCTTCCAGCGCGCTTCCGGCGATCTTCCTTCCGTTGGCCATCCGCCGGTAGGCGCTCTCCAGCTCTTCGTCCTCCCCTTCCTGCAGCGCCGCCTTCTCGATCTCCTCCACCTCGAATTCCAGAAATGCCATCTCTTTGGCCCGCTGGGACTCGTCCATAGAGACTTCCTCCAGCTCTTTCTCACAG